>NZ_JAVDVQ010000005.1:0-272984 GCF_031456935.1 Arthrobacter ginsengisoli
GATCCGGCAGGACGTGGTCATCCAAGTAGACGTAAAGTGTGGTCAGGAGAGTGTTTAGTTGAGTGTTCACAAACCCGGCTTAACACTCTCCGCCTTACTTTAAAAGCCTCCACGCCCGTTCCCAGCAATAGGACTTACTCATCTAGTGCTATATTTCATCTAGTCAATGGATTTAATGGGGGCTGGGCGGGTCCGGACAGCCGGAGTGATGAAGGATCCTGATGCCGAGTCCTGTCCAGACCCTGCTTTTACTGCTGCTGGTGATCGGCGCCCTGCTGGTGGGCAACCGCCGGGGGCGGGCGCAGGAACGCCGCCGCGGCCAGGAGGTGAGCCGCGGCGCCTTCGCGGCCGGCTTCCGGGCCGGGCACCTCCAGGGCTGGCGGGACGGCCAGACCGCCCGGGAGCAGCGGGCGGCAACCATCCTGCCCGCAGGAGGAACGCCTCAACCGGCGGCCCAGCCGGCCCAGCCACTCCCGCCGGCCCCGCCGGCGGGGGACCGCCAGCCGTTCCCGCTGGTCCGGACTGCACCGCACGACCCACTCCGGCCACGGCAAATCCAGCGGTCCGTTCCGCCGCCCGCGCGCCCGGCTGTTCCCCTGGAGTCCGCCGCGGAGCGGGCTGCCCGCAAGGAGAAACGGGACCGGCAGAACATCAACATCACGCTGTACGTCGCCAGCCTCCTGCTGGTGGCTGCCGGTGCCCTGTTCGTAGGCACCTCGCTCCCGGAGGTCCTCCGCTTCGCCGGCGTCGCCGCCATCACGGCGCTGTTCTATACCGGCGGCCTGTTCCTGCACCCGCGGGCCCCGCGGCTGAGGCCCGCCGCCGTCGCGTTCGCAGGAACCGGCCTGGCCCTGATCCCGGTGGCCGGCCTGGCCCTGTACAACTTCATCCTTCATGAAGGCCCCACCGCGTGGCTGGTCACCTCGGTCATCGGCACGGTGGCCTATGTTGCCGCCGCCGTCCGGATGGACAGCAAGGTCCTCGCCTACCTGTCGCTGACCTTCGTGGCGTCGACGGCGTGGTCCGGGATTTCGGTCCTCGGTGGAGCCCTGGTCTGGTACTTCGCGGCCCTGATCGCCGCAGCGGTCCTTTTGACGCTGTTCGCCCTGATGCGTCCGCGCTGGATGCCGTCCGTGTTCCTCAAACCCCTGATGGACCTGCATCCCTTCGTGGTCCCGTCCGTCGCAGTTGCCGTGACCTGCGTGTCCCTGCTGCTGGGCAAGGGCGAGTACGCGCTCATCATGTTCCTGTGTGGCGCTTACCTCGCGGTGCTGGCCGCGGTTCCGCAGAGCCGGTTCCGGGTCGCCCAGTACTACGGCGCGCGGCTGAGCCTCACCGTGGCGGCCGCAGCCGGAGCCTGGGCTGCGGGTGACAGCCTGCCGTGGGCGCTGCTGGCCGCACTCATGCTGGCAGCCCTGCAGGCCGTGCTGCTGGCGTCAGAGCTGAAGGTTGTTCCGGCCACGCTGCTGGGCCCGGCCGGCCGCCGGCGGGTGGACGTGCTCGGCACCTTCGGGCTGCAACTGCTCCTGACCCTGCTCTGGGCCGCGGCGAGCCGGTTCGAGGCCGACGCCGGCCCAGCCGTGGACGTGCCGGTATGGGTGCCGCTGCTGTTGGCGTTGCTCACCGGCATGGCCCTCGCGCTGGGCCTGGGTGGGTTGGCGGAAGGGGCGCCGGTGGCTGCCCTGCTGCTGGCTGCGGTTTTCGGCGCCAGCACCGGCGGCTGGACCCACGCCGGGTTCCTGCTGCTGGTGGCGTTGTTCTGGGCCGTGCGCTCCCTGCCCCCGACGGAGCCACTGCGCGCGCACTTCGTTCTCGCCGCCCGCATCGCTGTCACGCTGGCCGTTCCCGCGGTCGTCGCGGCCGTGGCCGGCGGCGGCACCGCCACGGTTCCGGTGGTGTCCGCTTTCCTGCTGGCCCTCGTGCTGCAGCAACTCACGACGGCGGCCCTGGTCCGGGCGGGCGTGCGGTCGCTGGTCCCCGACGCGAGCCTGGCCGCGTTCTCGCTCGCGGCGCTCCCCGCCCTCGCCGTCCTGGCCCTCATGGACGGTGGCCAGGGCAGATCGCTCACCGGCGCAGCCGTTGTGCTCCAACTCCTGGCATCCCTGGGCGTCGGCTGGGCACTCTCCGGGGAAGGGGCCGCCGGATCATCGCGGCGGACCGGTGTCCGTGCACTGTTGCCCCTCGGCATGGCCGCAGCGCTGGCCGGCATGGCGTTTGCCGGCGTCTCGCTGCTGGCCGGCAACATCAGCCTGGCCCTGACGGTGCTTTATCTGGTGCTGACTGCCCTGCGGCGCGGCGCGCTGCAACAGCGGTGGCGCTACTGGTGGATGGCACGGGGGACCGGCACTGTCCTGGTTCTGACGGGTTTCCAGCAGCTCCGGCAGGCTGCCGGTCCGCTGCTGCTCGGCAGCGAAGAGGTCGTGGCAGCTTCGCTTGCGGTGGTGGTGCTGGGGCTGCAGCTGGCGTTCCCCCTGCTGGCCGAGACCAGGGGCAGGGCGCCCCGCGGCGTGCTCACCGACGCCGCCGCGGTGCTGGTGCTGCAGGCCGCCGCGCTGGCTGCCCTCACGGCCTCCGCCCTGTCCTACCGGCCATCCGGGAGCTGGCAGCTGACTGCTGCCGCCGTCGTGATTGCGCTCAGCGCGGCGGCGGCGGGGTACTGGCTGCGCTTGCGTCCCGCGGCGGCAGTGTTTGCCCCGGCGGTGCTGGCGGTGCTGCTGCTGGCCCGTGCCGGCTCGGCGCCCGACGTCGGGCTGGTGCTGGGCATCTTCGCCGGCTTCAGCGCCGTCATGGTGATGGCCGCCCCCTCGCGCACCGCCAAGGGCGGCTACTTCGCTTCGGCCCGGGTGCTGACCCTGGCGCTGGCGCTTGTCCTGAGCTACGACGCGACGGTCTCGGCCACCGCCGTCTCGGTGACCTTCGGACTGGTCCTCGCAGCCCAGCACGCGATCCGCTGGCTCATGCGGCACCGCCTGGTGGAAATCCCGTTCCAGCAGGCGGCGGTATGGATCGCACTCGCCGCCCAGGCGGTGCTTCCGCTCGGCTTTCTGGTGGCGGAGCCCGACGACGGCGGCCGTTGGGTCGTCCTGCTGCACGCGGCGCTGCTGCTGGTCTGCGCCGCGGTGGCCAGCCGGGTGTTTGCAGCCCGCGGCGCGGCCTACCTGGCGGTCTACGCTGCCGGGCTCGGCACCGTGGCGTTGGGACCGCTGGTGCAGTTCGACGGCGGCTCGTCTCCCGGCGGCGCCCTGGACCAGCCGTTGCTGAGCCATGACGGCGTCGTGGCGGTGCTCCTAGTGCTGTCGGTGGCAGCCACCGCAGCCGGGCTGCTGTTCCGCCGGGACGCGCGGGCCGACGTCGAACGCTGGCTCTGGCTGGTGGCCTCCGGCGCCTTCGTCGGGTCCGCCCTGCTGCTGGCGCCGCTCGCCGCTGAATGGCTGACCGGGGCTTCGGTGCTGGTGCTGGCAGTTGTCTGTTTCGCGGCGTCGCGGCTGGAACGCTGGCCGGGGCTCTACGTGCCGGCCGTGGGGGCGGTGCTGGCAGGTGCCACGCTGGCGGCGGGCGAGATGCTGGCAGCCGTGCCGGGTGTCTGGGGCAGCTACCTGCCGTGGCTGGCCGGCTGCGCCCCGGCCGCGGCATCGCTGTACGCCGTCCGCTGGCTGCGCCGCGACGCCCTGGCCACCGATCCGGTCCGGCGCTGGTCAATGGCGGGGGCGGCGATCCTCGGGCTTGGCCTCGCCGCGGGCGCCGGGCAGGTGTGGGACGGGACCGCCTGGGCCGGGGCTGCGCTCGTGGCGGCCATCGCCGCAGTGTGCTGCGCCGAAGTGCCGGCGGGATCGCGCAGGCTGGCTGCGGAACTGGGACTCTTTGCCACGACGGCGGCGGTGCAGCGCGCGGTACTGTTCACCAGACCCGGCCCAGGCTCCGATGGGCCCGATTGGTTCTGGACCCTGCAGTGGTATGTGGTTCTCGCCGGAGTGCTGGGCGCCCTTCGCCTGGTGTCCGGGTTCCGCAGCGCGGGCCGTGTGCTGTGGTCCGGCGGCGCCGGACTGTTGACGCTGTCCGGGCTGGGGATCATCTTTGGCGGCGATCCGGGCCGGCAACTCTGGGTCCTGGCGCTGCTGGCCGTCCTGCTCATGGCCGGACTGGCCTCGGGCGAACGGATGTTTGTCCGGTGGGGCGCAGCGGGCGTGGCGCTGTGCATCCTGTGGGCGACGCGCCAGTACACCTTTGCGCTGCTCGCCCTCATCGCCGCGGCCCTCATAGCGCTGGCGGTCTGGAGGCTGAACCGCAGCAGGCCTGAGGCTGTCGAGCCGGCCCGGCAGCGGGAGCCGGCGGAGCATGGCTGACGGGGGCCCCGCGCTGATATTGTTGCTCCCATCGAAGGGAGCTCACAATGGGCTGGTTTATTTTCCTGTTGGTGGCCGTTGCCGTCGTCGCCGCTGTCTTCTGGGCCAGGAAGCACTTCCGCCAGGAGATTGAGCGGGCCAAGCGCATCAACCGGGCCAACAAGAACAATTAGGCGACCGGCCCCCCGGGCCGGGCGCACCCGGGCACGGCTGGTTCAGCCCTTGCGCGCCCGGCTGAGCGCCTGATACCAGTAGTAGGAATCCTTGGGCGTGCGTGCCTGCGTGTCGAAATCCACGTGGACCAGGCCGAAGCGCTGCGAGTAGCCGGCCGCCCACTCGAAGTTGTCCATCAGGGTCCAGACGTAGTAGCCCAGAAGTTCAACGTCCTCGGCGATGCCGCCGGGCGCCGTGGCGTCCAGGGCATGGCCCAGGTGGGATGCGATGTAGCTGATCCGCTCCGTGTCCGCGATGGGTCCGGACACATGGTCGGGCTCGGGGAAGCTGGCGCCGCTTTCGGTGATGTACAGCGGCGGGAGCGCTCCGCGGTACCTGTCCTTCAGTTCCCGCAGCAGCGGCCCCAGATGGTCCGGGGCCACCGGCCAGCCGAAACCCGTGGTCGCGTACTCCGGGAATGCCGCCATATGGAACGGCATCTTCAGCATCGCCCCCGCGGTGCCCACCGGGCTTTCTCCCCGGCCGGCGCCGGTCGCGACCTTCACCGGGTAGTAGTAGTTCAGCCCGTAGAAGTCGAGGGGCTGGTGGATGGTCCGCAGGTCGGCGTCGGTGATCTTCCCCAGCGAACGGAACCAGGGCTTCGCGGGCAGCGGCACCTTCGGATAGCTGCCCAGCAGGATGGGGTCCGCATAGACCCGGTTCAGGACGAGGTCAAAGATGTTGGCCAGGAACCGGTCCGTCACCGAACGGGACGCCGGCCGGACCGGGGAATGCAGGTTGGTGACGCCCACGGCGCCGGAGACTCCCGCCGCCCGCAGCGCCTGCACGGCGAGCCCGTGGCCGAGGAGCTGGTGGTGGACCGAGGGCAGGGCATTGAAGAGCAGGTCGCGGCCCGGGGCATGGACGCCGAGGGCATAGCCGTTCAGCGTCACCGAGGCCGGTTCGTTCAGCGTCACCCACTGGGCCACGCGGTCGCCGAAGCGCTCGCCGGCCGCGGCACTGTATTCGGCGAACCGCTCCGCCGTCGAACGGTTCAACCAGCCGCCGCGGTGTTCCAGCGGCAGGGGGGTGTCCCAGTGGTACAGGGTTGCCATCGGGGAGATCCCGGCTGCCAGCAGCCGGTCGATCAGCCGGTCGTAGAAGTCGAGCCCCACGGTGTTGAACGGCCCGGTACCGTCAGGCTGGATCCGCGGCCAGGAGATAGAGAAGCGGTAGGAGTCGATGCCGAGCGTGCGCATCAGTTCGATGTCTTCGGGACTGCGGTTGTAGTGGTCGCAGGCGACGGCGGGGGAGTGGCCGTCCCGGATGCTGCCGGGTTTCTCGGCGAAGGCGTCCCAGCCGGAGGGACCACGGCCGCCGGCCGCGAGGGATCCCTCGATCTGGAAGGCGGCGGAGGCAACGCCGAGCTTGAATTCGGGGCTCAGGCGCGCGGCAAGGGCCTGAACTGCTACAGAGTCCTGCACAGTCATAGCCCCTATCATCCCCACGCCGCCCGCCGAAGGCAATGAGCGGCCCGTCCCGCCGTCGTCCGCTCATTGCCTTCGGCAGGCGGCCGGGCGAGCCGGCTTGCGCGGACCGCCCCGCTTTGCCACTGATTCGCTTCTGCCCGTTAATTCCGGCATACTAGATGAGTTGTTCAAGCGCTCCTTCGCGTCCCGATCCGGATAATGCCGGGTGTCAGGGTCCAGGTGGGAGACCAAACATAACCCACTCCCCATGGAACTGCGGACGAGTACGCGTGAAAAGCGCGACACGCCCGACCGCGGGGGTCGGTTACGCCGGCAGGTTGAGGAACCCGGATTCTTCCGGATTCAGCTTGTGCGGCGGGTGGTAGTTACGACTTCAATTGCCTCGGCAGCCACATGCAACACGCAAGTAAACAGAGCAGCCCTCACTGGAGCAGCACTAACGAAAGAGAGTCAGGCGACATGGCGGGACAAAAAATCCGCATCCGGCTGAAGTCATACGACCACGAGGTCATTGACTCTTCAGCACGGAAGATCGTTGAGACGGTCACGCGCGCAGGCGCCACGGTAGTTGGCCCTGTGCCGCTGCCGACGGAGAAGAACATCTACTGCGTCATCCGCTCTCCGCACAAGTACAAGGACAGCCGTGAGCACTTCGAAATGCGTACTCACAAGCGTCTGATCGACATTATCGACCCCACGCCGAAGGCTGTTGATTCGCTTATGCGTCTCGACCTGCCGGCCGACGTGAACATCGAAATCAAGCTGTAGGGAGGTGCTGAGAGACTATGACCGCAACCCGTAACGTAAAGGGCCTGCTGGGCACGAAGCTCGGCATGACCCAGGTCTGGGACGAGAACAACAAGCTCATCCCCGTCACTGTGGTCCAGGCTGACTCGAACGTCATCACGCAGCTGCGCAATGCAGACACTGATGGCTATGTCGCCGTTCAGATCGGCTACGGCCAGATCGATCCCCGCAAGGTCACCAAGCCGCTGGCTGGTCACTTTGAAAAGGCAGGCGTCACGCCTCGCCGCCACGTCGTAGAACTGCGCACTGCAGATGCTGACTCTTACGAGCTGGGCCAGGAGCTCTCCGTAGAGCTCTTCGAAGCCGGCCAGAAGATCGACGTCGTTGGCACCACCAAGGGTAAGGGCTTCGCCGGTGTTATGAAGCGTCACGGCTTCCACGGCGTTGGAGCTTCCCACGGTGCCCACAAGAACCACCGTAAGCCCGGTTCAATCGGTGGCGCATCCACCCCGAGCCGCGTCTTCAAGGGCATGAAAATGGCCGGCCGCATGGGCGCCGTTCGTCACACCACGCTGAACCTCACGGTCCACGCGGTTGACGTCGAGAAGTCGCTGCTCCTGATCAAGGGCGCCGTCCCCGGCGCCCGCGGCCAGGTCGTACTCGTACGCACCGCCGTGAAGGGAGCCTAGTTCAATGACTAGCACTGTCAAGGTTGACCTGCCTGCAGAGATCTTCGACGTACAGACCAACGTGCCGCTGCTGCACCAGGTCGTCGTTGCCCAGCTCGCTGCTGCTCGCCAGGGTACCCACAAGACCAAGACCCGCGCCGAGGTTTCC
The DNA here is from genome assembly GCF_031456935.1 of Arthrobacter ginsengisoli. NCBI lineage: Bacteria > Bacillati > Actinomycetota > Actinomycetes > Micrococcales > Micrococcaceae > Arthrobacter > Arthrobacter ginsengisoli. The sequence continues at coordinate 7,571 of NZ_JAVDVQ010000005.1, forward strand.
GGTGCAGGTCGCAAGCCGTTCAAGCAGAAGGGCACCGGCCGCGCCCGTCAGGGTTCAATCCGTGCTCCTCACATGACCGGTGGTGGCGTTGTCCACGGCCCCACGCCGCGTGACTACAGCCAGCGCACCCCCAAGAAGATGATTGCTGCTGCACTGCGCGGCGCTCTCTCTGACCGCGCCCGTAACGGCCGCATCCACGTCGTTGCTGAACTGGTACCCGGCACCAAGCCGTCCTCCAGCGCAGCACTGGCTACCCTGCGGGGTGTCTCCGAGCGCAAGAACCTGCTCGTTGTCATCGAGCGCGCCAACGATGTTGCTGCACTCTCCGTGCGCAACCTCACTGATGTTCACGTTCTGTACGCAGACCAGCTGAACACCTACGACGTTCTCGTCTCCGATGACGTTGTCTTCACCAAGGCTGCCTACGAAGCATTCGTTGCTTCCAAGGCAGTGGCAAAGAACGAGGAGGATGCCAAGTGAGTGCAGCCACCATCAAAGACCCGCGCGACGTCGTGCTTGCACCCGTCGTATCGGAAAAGAGCTACGGCCTGATCGATGAGGGCAAGTACACCTTCCTGGTGGACCCCCGCTCGAACAAGACCGAGATCAAGCTGGCCGTGGAGAAAATCTTCTCCGTCAAGGTCGACTCGATCAACACCATCAACCGTGCCGGTAAGCGCAAGCGCACCAAATTCGGATGGGGTACCCGCAAGAACACCAAGCGTGCAATTGTGAGCCTCAAAGAAGGCACTATCGACATCTTCGGCGGTCCGCTCTCGTAGCGGAGACCACTTTAACGAGGAAATAAATTATGGGAATCCGTAAATATAAGCCGACTACCCCGGGCCGTCGCGGCTCGAGCGTAGCGGACTTCACTGAAATCACGCGGTCGACGCCGGAAAAGTCGTTGGTACGTCCCCTCCCGAAAAAGGGTGGCCGTAACAACACCGGTAAGATCACGACCCGTCACAAGGGTGGTGGCCACAAGCGCCAGTACCGTCTGATCGACTTCCGTCGCCACGACAAAGACGGCGTCAACGCCCGCGTTGCCGAAATCGAGTACGATCCGAACCGCACGGCTCGCATCGCCCTCCTGCACTACGTTGATGGCACCAAGCGTTACATCATCGCCCCGAACAAGCTGGCCCAGGGTGACACGGTAGAGGCAGGTGCCGACGCTGACATCAAGCCCGGCAACAACCTTCCGCTGCGCAACATCCCGGTCGGTACCGTAATCCACGCAGTTGAACTGCGTCCGGGTGGCGGCGCCAAGATGGGCCGCTCCGCCGGCGCATCGATCCAGCTCGTGGCAAAGGAAGGCCGTTTCGCCCAGCTGCGTCTGCCTTCCGGTGAAATCCGCAACGTTGACGTGCGCTGCCGCGCAACCGTCGGCGAGGTCGGCAACGCCGAGCAGTCGAACATCAACTGGGGTAAGGCCGGCCGTATGCGGTGGAAGGGCGTTCGCCCGACCGTCCGTGGTGTCGCCATGAACCCGGTCGATCACCCCCACGGTGGTGGCGAGGGTAAGACGTCCGGTGGACGTCACCCGGTCAACCCGAACGGTAAGCGCGAAGGCCGCACCCGCCGTCCCAACAAAGAGAGCGACAAGCTTATTGTTCGTCGCCGTCGTACTGGCAAGAACAAGCGATAGGAGCCTGGACACATGCCACGCAGCCTGAAAAAAGGTCCTTTCGTTGACCAGCACCTCTTTGTGAAGGTAGCCAGGGAAAACGAAAAGGGCACCAAGAACGTCATCAAGACCTGGTCCCGCCGTTCGATGATCGTCCCCGACATGCTCGGCCACACGATTGCCGTACACGACGGACGCAAGCACATCCCCGTGTTTGTCACTGAGTCGATGGTCGGGCACAAGCTCGGCGAATTCGCTCCCACGCGGACATTCCGCGGCCATGTCAAGGACGACCGTAAGGGCAAGCGCCGCTAGGCGCCTGCACTTACGTCAAAGACGAGAGAAGGAAAGCAATGGAAGCCAAGGCAATTGCGCGTCACATCCGCGTAACGCCTATGAAGGCCCGGCGCGTCGTCAACCTTGTTCGTGGTAAGCAAGCGAATGAGGCTCTGGCAATTCTGAAGTTTGCCCCCCAGGCAGCTTCAGAGCCGGTATTCAAGGTAGTTCAGTCGGCAATCTCCAACGCCCGGGTCCTCGCGGACCGCGACGGCGTGGCGTTTGACGAAGGTGACCTCATCATCAGCGAAGCGTTTGTTGATGAAGGCCCGACCATGAAGCGGTTCCAGCCGCGAGCCCAGGGTCGTGCATTTCAGATCAAGAAGCGCACGAGCCACATCACCGTGGTAGTCGCTACCCCGGAGAAAGAGGAGGCTCGCTAAGTGGGACAGAAAGTTAACCCGCACGGGTTCCGACTCGGCATCACCACCGATCACGTATCGCACTGGTTTGCTGACAGCACCAAGGCCGGCCAGCGGTACAAGGACTTCGTTCGCGAAGACATCCGCATCCGCCAGCTCATGTCCACGGGCATGGAGCGCGCCGGCATCGCCAAGGTTGAAATCGAGCGCACCCGCGACCGTGTCCGTGTGGATATCCACACGGCACGTCCGGGCATCGTTATCGGCCGCCGCGGTGCAGAAGCAGACCGCATCCGCGGCGAGCTCGAAAAGCTCACGGGCAAGCAGGTCCAGCTGAACATCCTCGAGGTCAAGAACCCCGAGATGGAAGCACAGCTTGTTGCCCAGGGCGTTGCTGAGCAGCTGACTTCCCGCGTGGCGTTCCGCCGTGCGATGAAGAAGGCCATGCAGTCCGCACAGCGTGCCGGTGCCAAGGGCATCCGGATCGCTTGCTCGGGTCGACTGGGCGGCGCAGAAATGTCCCGCTCGGAGTTCTACCGCGAAGGCCGTGTGCCCCTGCACACCCTCCGCGCGAACATCGACTACGGCTTCTACGAGGCCAAGACCACCTTCGGCCGCATCGGCGTGAAGGTCTGGATCTACAAGGGTGACGTCACCGCCAAGGAACTGGCTCAGCAGGCAGCTGCTGCTCCGTCCCGTGGCCGTGGTGCCAGCGACCGCCCGGGCCGCCCGGGTGGCGCTGACCGTGGTGACCGCCGCCGTCGTACCGACCGTCCGGCTGAGGCTGCACCCGCTGCTGCCGAAGCTCCGGCGGCTGATGCAGCTTCTGCCGCACCGGCACAGGCAGTAGAAGGAGGACAGGCTTAAATGCTTATCCCACGTCGAGTCAAGCACCGTAAGCAGCACCACCCGGGTCGTACCGGCGCTGCAACGGGCGGCACCAAGGTCTCCTTCGGTGAATGGGGTATCCAGGCTCTGAGCCCGGCATACGTCACGAACCGTCAGATCGAGTCTGCCCGTATCGCGATGACCCGCCACATCAAGCGTGGCGGAAAGGTCTGGATCAACATCTACCCGGACCGTCCGCTGACGAAGAAGCCGGCCGAAACCCGCATGGGTTCCGGTAAGGGTTCTCCGGAATGGTGGGTCTCAAACGTCAAGCCGGGCCGGGTTCTCTTCGAGATCTCCGGTGTCGAGGAATCGGTTGCTCGCGAGGCCCTGCGCCTGGCAATCCACAAGCTCCCGTTGAAAGCACGCATTTTGCGTCGCGAAGGTGGTGAATAGAAATGGCAGTAGGATCCAAAGAACTTGCATCCGCACAGCTGGACGGTTTCGACAACGAGCGACTCGTTGAAGAACTCCGTAAGGCCAAGGAAGAGCTGTTCAACCTGCGTTTCCAGTCCGCCACCGGTCAGCTGGAGAACCACGGTCGTCTGCGCGCGGTAAAGAAGGACATCGCCCGCATCTACACCGTTCTCCGTGAGCGCGAGCTGGGCATTCGTGCCGAGGTTGCCGCACCGGTTGTGGAAGCCAAGGAAGAAAAGAAGTCCAAGAAGGCTGCAACCAAGAAGGCTGACAAGGCTGAAACGGTTGAGTCCGAGGAGGACGCCAAGTGAGTGAAAAGGACGAGAACGTGACGGAAACTGTTTCCGGCGCAGCTAAGGCTGACGAGCGCGGTTACCGTAAGACGAAGCGCGGCTATGTGGTCTCGGACAAGATGGAAAAGACCATCGTTGTCCAGGTCGAGGACCGTGTGAAGCACGCCCTCTATGGCAAGGTCCTTCGCCGCAACACGAAGATCAAGGCTCACGACGAAGAGAACAGCGCCGGCATCGGCGACCTCGTTCTCCTCGCCGAGACCCGCCCGCTCTCCGCTACCAAGCGGTGGCGTCTGGTGGAGATCCTCGAGAAGGCCAAGTAACACCTGCGGCCTCGCTGTAAGTCGAGAAGCCCCCGTTCCCTTCTGGGAGCGGGGGTTTCTCCGTTTCCGGGGGAGTGCGGCGGCCGGCGGGGCGAAAGCCTGCCGTGCGTGACGCCGTCGTCTGTGGTAAGGGCTGATTCTGCTGTGGCGGCCGAAACGTGCTAAGATTTTGAGTTTGTATGGCGCCCTCTGTGCGCCGTCATCAACCTCGTAAACAAGCGTGCCACGGCATAGTGCCCCCTTGCGCCCCGACTCGTCGGAATCCGCCCGGGAAGCAAATGTTTTTGGCACGGGAGTTTAGGCCTGGTCTGGCAAAATCCAGGCAGGTCAAGAGACACCCCGATCAACCGTTCCGCAAGGCTCATTCCGTAGGAAGAATTTCGGTCTGAGAACCAGCGCGACGCAAGGAGTAAATAGTGATTCAGCAGGAGTCGCGACTCAAGGTCGCCGACAACACGGGTGCTAAGGAAATCCTTACCATTCGCGTTCTCGGTGGATCTGGCCGTCGCTACGCAGGCATTGGCGACGTAATCGTCGCTACCGTCAAGGACGCAATTCCGGGCGGCAACGTAAAGAAGGGCGACGTCGTCAAGGCTGTCATCGTCCGTACCAAGAAGGAACGCCGCCGTGCGGATGGTTCCTATATCAAGTTTGACGAGAACGCAGCTGTGATCCTGAAGAACGACGGTGACCCCCGCGGTACCCGTATCTTCGGACCGGTTGGTCGTGAACTTCGCGATAAGAAGTTCATGAAGATCGTTTCTCTGGCTCCGGAGGTGCTTTAGTCCATGGCTAAGATCAAAAAGGGTGACCTGGTTCAGGTCATCACTGGCGCCAAGGCTGAGCGTGGCGGCGACAAGGGCAAGCAGGGCAAGGTCCTGCGCGTCTTCCCCGAGACCAACCGCGTGCTGGTCGAGGGCATTAACCGCGTAACCAAGCACACCAAGGTCGGTCAGTCGCAGCGCGGCACCAAGACCGGTGGCATCGAAGTCGTCGAGGCTACGATCCACATCTCCAACGTGGCTCTGGTTGACCCGTCCACCAAGAAGCCCACCCGCGTCGGTTTCCGCACCGAGACCGTTGAGCGCGATGGCGTGAAGCGCGAAGTGCGTGTCCGCGTGGCCAAGAGCTCAGGGAAGGACATCTAATGACTGAGACTCTCGAGACTCCGGCAAGCAAGATCGTTCCTCGTCTGAAGACCAAGTACGCGGATTCCATCAAGAGCTCGCTCGTTGAGGAATTCAAGTACGAGAACGTCAACCAGGTTCCCCGTCTGGTCAAGGTCGTTGTGAACATGGGTGTTGGAGATGCCGCCAAGGACTCCAAGCTGATCGACGGCGCTGTCCGCGATCTCACCCTGATCACCGGCCAGAAGCCGCAGGTAACCAAGGCCCGCAAGTCGATCGCACAGTTCAAGCTGCGCGAAGGCATGCCGATCGGTGCACACGCAACTCTGCGTGGGGACCGCATGTGGGAATTCCTGGACCGTCTGGTCACGCTGGCTCTGCCGCGTATCCGCGACTTCCGGGGCCTCAGCGGCAAGCAGTTCGACGGCAACGGCAACTACACCTTCGGTCTGACCGAGCAGGTTATGTTCCACGAGATCGACCAGGATTCCATCGACCGCGTCCGCGGCATGGACATCACCGTCGTGACCACTGCCAAGACCGACGACGAAGGCCGCGCGCTGCTCAAGGCGCTTGGCTTCCCGTTCAAGACCGAAGATTAATCTAGCTACGTAAAAGGTCCGTCCGCGCATCTCCAGAATTGTGTTCGGGAGAAACTGCACGGCGGAAACCGTTATGAGGAAGGGCAAGAGCCCACCATGACAATGACAGATCCCGTCGCAGACATGCTTACGCGTCTGCGCAACGCAAACTCGGCATACCACGACACCGTGTCTATGCCGTACAGCAAGCTCAAGGCACGCGTTGCCGACATCCTGAAGGCCGAAGGTTACATCGCCTCCTGGAAAGAAGAAGACGCTGAGGTTGGCAAGAAGCTGACCCTCGAGCTCAAGTTCGGTCCGAACCGCGAGCGTTCAATCGCTGGCGTTCGTCGTATTTCCAAGCCGGGACTGCGCGTTTACGCAAAGTCCACCAACCTGCCGCACGTGCTCGGTGGCCTGGGTGTCGCAATCCTGTCCACCTCTTCCGGCCTCTTGACTGACAAGCAGGCCGGCAAGAAGGGCGTGGGCGGCGAAGTCCTCGCTTACGTCTGGTAACGGGAAAGGAAGAGAATAATGTCACGTATTGGACGTCTCCCCATCACCGTTCCTGCCGGCGTTGAGGTCAAGGTTGACGGCTCTGTCGTCAGCGTCAAGGGTTCCAAAGGCGAGCTGAGCCACACTGTGGCCAGCCCGATCGAGGTTTCCCTGGAAGATGGCACCCTGACTGTCGCCCGCCCGAACGACGAGCGCGCCTCGCGTTCGCTGCACGGCCTGACCCGCACCCTGATCGCCAACATGATCCAGGGTGTCACCGCAGGCTACGAGAAGAAGCTTGAAATCGTCGGTACCGGTTACCGCGTTCAGGCCAAGGGTTCTGACCTGGAGTTCGCTCTGGGCTACAGCCACCCGGTTAACATCACGGCACCGAACGGCATCACCTTTGCAGTAGAGACCCCGACCAAGCTCTCTGTTTCAGGCATCTCCAAGCAGCAGGTCGGCGAGGTTGCTGCCAACATTCGCAAGCTGCGGAAGCCGGACCCCTACAAGGGCAAGGGCATCCGCTACGCAGGCGAAGTCATCCGCCGCAAGGTCGGAAAGGCTGGTAAGTAACCATGGCGATCGCAATTAACAAGAAGCGTACGAACAAGAGCAAGTCTGCCCAGCGCAGCCGTCGCCAGCTTCGTATCCGCAAGCGCATCTCCGGAACGGCTGTACGTCCTCGTCTGGTCGTCAACCGTTCGGCACGCCACGTATTCGTCCAGGTTGTCGATGACACCAAGGGCCTGACCGTAGCGAGCGCCTCCACTCTGGAAGCCGACCTTCGTGCATTCGAAGGTGACAAGACTGCCAAGGCCAAGCGCGTTGGCGAGCTCGTCGCCGAGCGCGCCAAGGCTGCCGGCATCGAAGCAGTTGTCTTCGACCGCGGTGGTAACAAGTACCACGGCCGGATCGCCGCCGTCGCTGACGGCGCACGTGAAGGTGGGCTGTCACTGTGACCGAAAATAACGAAAAGGACATTCAGGTGACTGAAGCTGTAGCTGCTCCGGCAACTGAGACCGCTGCGCCTGCTACCACTGACGCCGCCCGTGGTGGCGCTCGTCGTGGCGAGCGTGGCGACCGCGGCCAGGGCCGTGGCGACCGTGGTGGCCGTGGTGGCCGCGATGGTGGCCGCGAAGCCGAAAAGAGCCAGTTCGTAGAGCGCGTCGTAACCATTAACCGTGTTTCCAAGGTCGTCAAGGGTGGTCGTCGCTTCAGCTTCACCGCCCTCGTCGTCGTCGGTGACGGCAACGGTATGGTCGGCGTCGGCTACGGCAAGGCCAAGGAAGTTCCCGCCGCCATCGCGAAGGGCGTCGAAGAAGCCAAGAAGTCCTTCTTCCGCGTCCCCCGCATCGGCAGCACCATCCCGCACCGCGTTCAGGGTGAAGCCGCCGCAGGCGTCGTCATGCTGCGTCCGGCTTCCGCCGGTACCGGTGTTATCGCCGGTGGTCCGGTCCGTGCAGTACTGGAGTGCGTGGGCATCCACGACATCCTCTCCAAGTCGCTCGGATCTTCCAACGCCATCAACATCGTGCACGCGACCGTTGACGCGCTGAAGCGCCTCGAAGAGCCGGCAGCAGTGGCAGCACGCCGCGGCCTCCCGCTCGACGAGATCGCTCCGCCGGCAATGGTGAAGGCGCTTTTGAACCAGAAGGCAGGTGTCTGAGTCATGGCTAAGAACGTGCTTGTCTCCGATGCACAGTTGGAGATCACTCAGATCAAGTCCGCCATTGGCGGCAAGCAGAACCAGCGCGACACCCTGCGGTCCCTCGGCCTGAAGCGGATCGGACACACCGTTGTCCGCACCGCCGACGCTGTGACCGTCGGAATGCTCAACACGGTTCCGCATCTGGTAAAGGTAGAGGAGGCGAAGTAAATGGCAGAGAAGAACACCGCCGAAAAGGCACAGGGCGCCGCTGCTGAGAAGCAGAACGCACTGAAGGTTCACCACCTGCGTCCCGCCCCGGGTGCCAAGACCACCAAGACCCGTGTTGGTCGTGGTGAAGGTTCCAAGGGTAAGACCGCCGGTCGCGGTACCAAGGGTACGAAGGCCCGCTACCAGATCAAGGCTGGCTTTGCCGGCGGCCAGCTGCCGCTGCACATGCGCCTGCCGAAGCTGCGCGGCTTCAAGAACCCGTTCCGGGTTGAGTTCCAGGTTGTAAACCTGGACAAGCTCAACGAGCTGTTCCCGGAAGGTGGCGCAGTCACCGTGGAGAACCTGGTCGAAAAGGGTGCCGTTCGCAAGAACCAGCCCGTCAAGGTGCTGGGCACCGGCGACATCACCGTCAAGGTTGACGTCACCGTCCACGCATTCTCGGCCAGCGCCGCAGAAAAGATTGCTGCAGCAGGCGGAACCACCACCGCCCTCTAACGAGGCGGCGGGGCGGATGCCCGTTGTGGAAACTCCCGGTACCGGGGCTCACGCCCGTGGTGCCGGGAGTTTTTCATTTTTTCCCGGCCCTGCGATTGTTCGCAGGGCGCGTCCACCCGTTAGACTCGGTTGTTGGGTTTATTTGACCTATCTCACACGACTTTACTTATTACTCAGGAGGACGCTTGCTTAGCGCATTTGGCCGGGCCTTTCGCACGCCTGATCTGCGACGCAAGTTGTTGTTCACGCTGGGAATCATCACAATCTTCCGCTTGGGTGCCTTCATCCCCTCGCCTGGTGTGAGCTACCAGAATGTCCAGCAATGCTTGCAGAACGGTCAGACCTCGGGCGGCATCTACCAGCTCGTGAATCTGTTCAGCGGTGGTGCATTGCTGCAGGTGTCCATCTTCGCCCTGGGCATCATGCCGTACATCACGGCAAGCATCATCGTCCAGCTGCTCCGGGTGGTCATTCCGCGTTTCCAGGAGCTCTATGAGGAAGGTTCCGCGGGCCAGTCGAAGCTGACCCAGTACACGCGCTACCTCACCATCGCCCTGGGCCTGCTGAACGCCACGACGCTGGTGTCCCTGGCCCGTTCCGGCCAGCTGCTGCCGAACTGCCAGCTTCCAATCATCCCGGACGACAGCGTCGTCACCACGATCCTGATCATCATCACGCTGACGGCCGGCACCGGCCTGATCATGTGGATGGGTGAGCTGGTGACTGAAAAGGGTGTCGGCAACGGCATGTCGCTGCTCATCTTCACGTCCATCGTGTCGAGCTTCCCCGGCTCGCTGGGGGCCATCTGGACCTCGCAGGGCCCGGGCACGTTCTTTATGGTCCTGGTCATCGGCCTGCTGACCGTGGCCGCGGTGGTCTTTGTGGAGCAGTCCCAGCGCCGCATCCCGGTGCAGTACGCCAAACGGATGATCGGCCGCCGCACCGTGGGCGGCACCAGCACGTACATCCCGATCAAGGTGAACATGGCCGGCGTCGTGCCCGTCATCTTCGCTTCCTCGATGCTGTACCTGCCGGGCCTGATCTCCCAGTTCAACCAGCCGGCTCCGGGCGAGCCGATTGCACCCTGGGTTGAGTGGATCAACAACAACCTGACCCGGGGTGACCACCCCATCTACATGGCGCTCTACTTCGCCATGATTGTGTTCTTTACGTACTTCTATGTTGCGATCACTTTCAACCCTGAAGAAGTTTCTGACAACATGAAGAAGTACGGCGGCTTCATTCCGGGTATCCGTGCCGGCAAGCCGACCGCGGACTACCTGCAGTATGTGCTTTCCAGGATCACCCTCCCCGGTGCTTTGTACCTGGGCTTTGTGGCACTGATCCCGCTGGTCGCACTGGTCCTGATCAATGCCAACCAGAACTTCCCGTTCGGTGGCACCTCGATCCTGATCATGGTCGGCGTCGGTTTGGAGACCGTCAAGCAAATTGATGCGCAGCTACAGCAGCGTCACTACGAAGGGCTTTTGCGATGACGAGAATGTTGATTATCGGACCTCCCGGATCCGGCAAGGGAACGCAGGCGGAGCGCATTTCAGAGCGCCTCGGCGTCATTGCGATCTCCACGGGAGACATCTTCCGCGCCAACGTAAAGGGCGAAACGCCGCTTGGCATTGAAGCCAAGAAGTACATGGACGCGGGCGATTTTGTCCCGGACAGCGTGACCAACAAGATGGTCCGCGACCGCCTCAGCGAGGACGACGTCGAGAACGGCTTCCTCCTGGACGGCTACCCGCGCACCACCGCGCAGGTGGACTACCTCGACGGGATCCTCGCCGACGGCGACGAGAAGCTCGACGTCGTCCTGCAGCTCACAGCGGACGACGAGGAACTCGTCACCCGCCTGCTGGGCCGGGCGCAGGAAACCGGACGCACCGACGACAACGAAGCCGTTATCCGGCACCGTCTGGACCTGTACCACGGCCAGACGGAGGCTGTCGTCGCCAAGTATGCCGACCGCGGCATCCTGACCCGCGTCGACGGCATCGGCGGCATCGACGAGGTCACCGACCGCGTTATGCAGGCCATCAAAGAGGCCCAGTCGGCCTGACCGCCCACGGACTTCGAGGCCCCTCCCGGGACACCGGGAGGGGCCTCAGCCATTTGGCCGTCCCTCCGGGCGGCACCGCCCCAGTGAAAGGAAGTTGCGGATGGCATTCGGCCAGCCACGCATCGAATACAAGACCAACGCCCAGATGCGCCTGATGCACGCCGCCGGGCTCGTGCTCAGCCGCGCCCTGGACGCCGCCGTTGCGGCGGCCGCGCCGGGGAAGACCACCAAGGACCTCGACGCCGTGTTCGCCGCCGTGCTCAAGGACGCCGGCGCCACGTCGAACTTCCTCGGCTACCATGGCTTCCCCGCCACGATCTGCACTTCGGTCAACGAGGAAGTCGTGCACGGCATCCCCGGCGGCCGGGTCCTGCAGGACGGGGACATCATCTCGATCGACGGCGGCGCGATCCTGGAAGGCTGGCACTCGGATTCCGCCCGCACCGTGATCGTGGGCACCGTCGACCCCGAGGACCAGCGGCTCTCGGACGTGACCGAGGCCGCGATGTGGCACGGGATTGCCGCCCTGGCGACGGGCAAGTTCGTCGGCGACATCGGCAACGCCGTGGACGACTACGTCTCCTCCGTGCCCGGCAAGGCCCTTGGCATCCTCGAGGACTACGTGGGTCACGGGATTGGCTCCGAGATGCACATGGCCCCGGACGTGCCGAACTACCGCACCAACCACCGCGGCCCCAAGATCCGTCCCGGACTGTGCCTGGCCATCGAACCGATGCTGGTGCGCGGCAGCATCGAAACCGCGGTGCTGGACGACGACTGGACGGTCGTGACCACCGACGGCAAGCGGTCCTGCCAGTGGGAGCACTCCGTGGCGGTCCACGACAAGGGCATCTGGGTGCTCTCCGCGCCCGACGGGGGAGCCGCGAAACTGGCGCCGCTCGGCGTCGTGCCCGTCCCGATTCCCTAGGTCCCGGCTGCCGGAGGGCACAATGGAGCCATGACTGCGATTACGGACGTACCGGGACTGAGGGTCGGCCATGCCGGCAAGACGGGGGACGGGTGGCTGACCGGAGTGACGGTGGTGCTGCCTCCGGCCGGAACGGTGGGCTCCGTCGATGTCCGCGGCGGCGGCCCCGGGACGCACGAAACGGATGCCCTCGACCCCACCACGCTGAGCCGTACCGTGGACGCCGTTGTGCTCACCGGTGGAAGTGCCTTCGGCCTCGCCGCCGCCCACGGTGCCCAGCGCTGGTGCGAGGAGAACGGCCGTGGCTTCGCCGTACCCGGCGGTGTGGTCCCGATCGTGCCGGCCGCGGCGATCTTCGACCTCGGGCGCGGCGGGGACTTCACCGCCCGCCCGGACGAGGCCATGGGCTACGCGGCCACCGCGGACGCCGCCGTCCGCCCCATCACGCACGACGTCGAACGGGGCAACGTCGGCGCCGGCACCGGGGCAGCCATCGGCCGGGGGAAATACAAGGGAGGAGTCGGCACCGCCTCCATCACCCTGGACAACGGCGTCGTGGTTGGGGCCCTTGCGGTGGTCAACGCGCTTGGACTACCCTTCGGCACATCGCCGCAGCGGCGGGAACCCGGCAGCGCGCGTCTCAGCGACCAAGGAGCGGGCACGCCGAGGGTTTCGGCACCACCCGCGCTGAACACCACGCTCGTCGTCGTCGCCACGAATGCCGTCCTGGACAAGGCCGAGTGCAAGCGCACGGCGTCCGCGGCGCACGCGGGCCTGGCCCGGGCGCTGAACCCGAGCCACACCCTGGCCGACGGGGACACCGTCTTCTGCCTCGCCACCGGCGCGCTCGCCCTGGACCGCAGCAGCGAGACGGCCCGGCAGGTGAGTCTCATCACCCTCCAGAGTGCGGCAGCCGACGTCGTGCGGCTGGCAATCCTCGACGGGATCACCTCCGCGGACTCCGTGAGCACGCCGGGGGGCGAATTTGGTGCATACGGACGCTGAGTACGCTACGATTGCTGGATTTAACATTCGGGCCGTAATGGCGTAGTGTTGTCTGTTGGTTGTCTGCCCTGTTGTGCCCTTTTGGGGCCGGGAGGCATCAGCCAATCAATCAAAAACGTCCGCGGTGATTTCCGGTGCAAGCCGAAGGGCTGCGGCAAACAACAGTTAGCGGAGGGTATGGCCAAGAAGGACGGGGTCATTGAGATCGAGGGCGTTGTGACTGAGGCGCTGCCTAACGCGATGTTTCGCGTTGAGCTCACCAACAAGCACATCGTTCTGGCACACATCTCTGGAAAGATGCGCCAGCACTACATCAGGATTCTCCCTGAGGACCGGGTAGTGGTGGAGCTGAGCCCGTACGACCTGACACGTGGTCGTATCGTCTACCGCTACAAGTAAACACTGGGCGGCCAGGGCAATAGCCAAGGCCGGTCCAGCGACCAACTGCAACACGCAAAGGAACGCCATGAAGGTCAAGCCGAGCGTCAAGCAGATCTGCGAAAAGTGCAAAGTGATCCGCCGTAATGGCCGGGTCATGGTGATCTGCGAGAACCCGCGCCACAAGCAGCGCCAGGGCTAATTTCCCTCTTCGGGAAATCCTGGGTTGCTAACCCACGCAAGTAAATAAAGGCAGCACAAGCTGATCTGGGACACTGAGCTAGAACGAGTCCGGACAGCTGACCCCCGGTCGGAGGCTGGGGCCGCACAGAACGTGCGGGTGTACTGCCTACGACCTCCGGTTTATTCAAGGAGCACTGCCACTATGGCTCGTCTCGCTGGCGTAGACATTCCCCGCGAAAAGCGGTTGGAAATTGCGCTTACTTACATCTACGGCGTGGGCAAGACCCGTGCACACGAAACCCTGGCTGCCACCGGCATCAGCGCGGACGTTCGGGTCAAGGACCTGTCCGACGCCGAGCTCGTCCAGCTGCGTGACTACATTGAAGGCAACTACAAGGTTGAGGGTGACCTTCGCCGCGAAGTAGCAGCTGATATCCGCCGCAAGGTTGAAATCGGCAGCTACGAAGGTATTCGCCACCGTAAGGGCCTGCCAGTGCGCGGACAGCGTACGAAGACGAACGCGCGTACCCGCAAGGGCCCGAAGCGCACCGTCGCAGGCAAGAAGAAGACGCGCTAAACCGCTCGTCTTCCCCCGATAACTTTCTGTAGGAGAAAAAATGCCCCCGAAGACTCGTGGCGCGGTTCGCAAGCCGCGTAAGAAGGACAAAAAGAATATCGCGCTGGGCCAGGCGCACATCAAGAGCACCTTTAACAACACCATCGTTTCCATCACGGATCCGAATGGCGCTGTCATCTCCTGGGCTTCATCCGGTGAGGTTGGCTTCAAGGGCTCACGTAAGTCCACCCCGTTCGCAGCCCAGATGGCCGCCGAAGCCGCCGCAAAGCGTGCGCAGGAGCACGGCATGCGCAAGGTTGACGTATTCGTCAAGGGCCCGGGTTCGGGCCGCGAAACGGCTATCCGTTCGCTGCAGGCCGCTGGCCTCGAGGTTGGATCCATCCAGGATGTCACCCCCAGCGCCCACAACGGCTGCCGTCCGCCGAAGCGCCGCCGCGTCTAAGGCTTTCCAACGCACCGGTGCTTGCCCGGGCCCTCACGGGTCCGGGCAAGCCCAGCCGCGTTAAGTCTTCAGACCGATCTTTCCACCACCTGTGTTGCGTCATATAGCGGATGCTCGCCGAAAGGAAACCTAAGTGCTCATTGCACAGCGCCCCACCCTCTCCGAAGAGGTCGTCTCCGAAAACCGCTCACGGTTCATCATTGAACCGCTGGAGCCCGGTTTCGGTTACACCCTCGGAAACTCCCTCCGCCGTACCCTGCTTTCCTCCATCCCCGGTGCCTCTGTCACGAGCATCCGGATCGATGGCGTGCTGCACGAGTTCACCACGGTTCCGGGTGTCAAGGAAGATGTCACCGAGATCATCCTGAACATCAAGAACCTCTCGGTTTCCTCCGAGCACGACGAGCCGGTTGTTGCTTACCTGCGCAAGCAGGGCCCGGGAGTCGTCACCGCCGCGGACATCGCTCCGCCGGCCGGCGTCGAATTCCACAACCCGGATCTGCACATTGCCACGCTGAACTCGAAGGGCAAGTTCGAACTCGAACTGACCATCGAGCGCGGCCGCGGCTACGTTTCGGCAGCTCAGAACAAGTCCGGCGACTCCGAGATCGGCCGCATTCCGGTCGACTCGATCTACTCGCCGGTCCTGAAGGTTACTTTCCGCGTGGAAGCCACCCGTGTTGAGCAGCGCACTGACTTCGACAAGCTCATTGTCGACGTCGAGACCAAGCAGGCCATCGCCCCGCGCGATGCCGTTGCTTCGGCAGGTACCACCCTGGTGGAACTGTTCGGTCTGGCCCGCGAGCTGAACACCGCAGCTGAAGGTATCGAGATTGGCCCGTCGCCGACGGATGCTGCCCTGGCAGCAGACATGGCCCTGCCGATCGAGGATCTGGACCTCACCGTCCGTTCCTACAACTGCCTCAAGCGTGAGGGCATCCACACCGTGGGTGAACTCGTGGCCCGCTCCGAGGCCGACCTCATGGACATCCGTAACTTCGGTGCGAAGTCCATCGATGAGGTCAAGGCAAAGCTGGTTGAACTGGGCCTGTCCCTCAAGGACTCGCCTCCCGGTTTTGACCTCGCAGCACGCGCCGCAGCAATTGAAGAGGACGACGCCGCTTTCAGCGACGACGAGCTCTAACAAACAGATCTTGGCCCGCCGGCTGGATGCACCACGGTGTGCGCAGCCCAACGGCTTCCATATGAGGAGAAACTATTATGCCTACCCCCGCTAAGGGTCCGCGCCTCGGAGGCGGAGCGGCTCACGAGCGTCTTATGCTCGCGAACCTGTCCGCAGCACTGTTCGAGCACAAGCGGATCACCACCACGGTGACCAAGGCCAAGCGACTGAAGCCCTACGCCGAGCGCCTGGTTACTTTCGCCAAGCGTGGCGACCTGGCTTCCCGCCGCCGTGTACTCGGCCTGATCAGCAACAAGGGCATCGTCCACGAGCTGTTCACCGACATTGCACAGGCAGTGGAGAACCGCAACGGCGGCTACACCCGCATCACCAAGATCGGCAACCGCAAGGGCGACAACGCCCCCATGGCTGTCATCGAACTGGTTCTCGAGCCGGTTTCCGCCAAGCAGGCCGTTGTGGCCGAGGCTACCCAGGCTGCCGCCAAGGCTGCTCCGGTTGCCGAGGAAGCTCCCGCCGAGGCCGAGGTTGTTGAGACCGAGGCTGCCGAGTCCAAGTACGCCGGCTCCAAGCCTGCTACTGCTGACAATGTTGCTCCTGAGGGCTTCGCTGTCAAGGGCAACGAGGACTCCATGAAGTTCCACGTTCCGGGCTCCCGCTGGTACGACAGCACGGTTGCTGAAGTCTGGTTCGACTCCGCTGAGTCGGCAGCTGCTGCCGGCTTCGCCCCTGCCGGCGGCGACGCTGCGCAGGCCGGCGACGCTGAGTAGTCTGGCCTTCTTTGGGCAGTAGACTTAAGTCTATGAACCACCAGAAACCCGTTGCCCCCGCTCGAGGGGGCGGCGGGTTTTTGCGTATCCGGCTTGATCTGGCGTACGACGGCGGCCCCTTCAGCGGGTGGGCCGTCCAGCCCGGCCGGCGTACTGTCCAGGGCACGCTCGAAGAGGCCCTCGCGATGCTGATCCGGCGGCCCGTCCGGGTCACCGTCGCCGGGCGGACCGACGCCGGCGTGCACGCCCGCGGCCAGGTGGTCCACGTCGACCTCAGCGAGACGGAGTGGCTGGGCCTCAACCGCGGTGTGGAGCTGGACCCCGCAGTTGCCCTGCTGCGCCGCCTCCGCGGCGCCCTCAGCCGCGGGCTTGGGGACCTGACCGGGTCCATCGAGGTCCACCGGGTCGCCATCGCTCCCGAAGGCTTCGACGCGCGGTTCTCCGCGCTCTGGCGCCGGTACAGTTACCGGATCGCGGACGGACCCGCCCTCTGGGACCCGCTTGGCCGCACCTCCACCCTGTGGCACCGGGAACCGCTGGACGTCGGGCTGCTCAACGAAGGCGCCTCGGAGCTGCTGGGGCTGCAGGATTTCCGCTCCTACTGCAAGCCGCGGGAAGGCGCCACGACCATCCGTGAGCTGCAGCGCTTCGAGTTTGCCCGCGGCACGGACGGGGTGATCGTGGCGACGGTCCAGGCGGATGCGTTCTGCCACAACATGGTGAGGTCCCTGGTGGGATCGGCGCTCTACGTGGGGGCCGGCATCGAGGCGCCCGGGTGGCTGTACCAGCGGCTGCTCGACCGCCGGCGCGATGCGAAGTCCGTGCTCTCGGCCCCGCACCCGCTGGTGCTTGAGGAAGTGGCGTACCCCTCGGCAAGCGGGCTGCTGGCCCGGGCGGAGCTGACGCGCGCGCTGCGCCAGTAGCGCGGGCCTCCACCGCAACCTTCTGACGGCGGTCTAGAACGCCGGGGTGGCCGCCTGGGCGGGAAGCTCCACGGTGAAGGTGCTCCCGCAGCCGGGAAGTGTGCTGCAGGTGATGGAGCCCCCGTGCCGTTCCACGATTGCCTTGGTGATGGACAGGCCCAGCCCAACGCCCGGAATCGCGCCGTCGCGGACCGCAGCGCTGCGGAAGAAGCGGGTGAAGACCCGTTCGGCGTCGGCGGCTGTCATGCCCATACCGTCATCCTCCACATGCAGCAGCACCCGGCCCTCCGCCGTGCTGGCCGACACGTGGACGGTGCCGCCGTCGGGGGTGTACTTGATGGCATTGGAGACGAGGTTGTCGACGGCCTGGCTGATCCGCAGCGGATCCACCTCCGCCCAGAGCGGGGCGGGAATATCCATGGAGAGCGAAACCTGGGAATTGTGGGCCTGGGCCTGGGCCGAGCCGAGGCTGGCTTCGACCAGGCTGGCCAGATCGGTCCGGCGCGGGTGGACGGGCAGCGTGGAGTCGGCGGAGACCAGCAGGTCCGAGACCAGCGCGAGCAACCGTTCGGCGTTCCGCTGGGCGACTTCGAGCCGGCGCACGGCAGCGGGGGAGAGTTCGGCCGCTTCGCCAAGGACCAGGTCCAGGTTGCCGATGATGGACGTCAACGGGGTGCGGAACTCATGCGAGACGGTGGAGACCAGGTGGTCCTTGGCCGCCAGGGCCTCGACCACTCCGGCGACCTGGTCGCTGAGCCGTTGTTCACGGTCGAGGCTGTCCGCGAGGAGGGCGTGGAGTTCGGCCTCCCGGCGACCGGTTAGCCGCAATAGCGCCAGCTGCGCAGCCTGGGGGATTCCCGCCAGGCTGCCCTGAAGGGTCCGTGCCCCTTGTTGTTTACCCAATGAAGCCGCGCTCCTTTCTTCCCGCTCCAATTTAACAGCATTCGTCACGTTATCTTGACAGACGATGAATATTTGTTGCCGCGGCTGTGCCTAAACACTAATTAGCGCTATTGCGTGGGTATTCTGACAATACTGGCGCACCATGGGTGCGTAGCAGTACCGACGCGGCCGCTGTGGGGGTGGATGCCGCTGTATCAGAGGTGAGGGGGGCCATGACTGATTTGGGAGTTGCAGTCGTTGTAGAGGACGACGACGACGTGCGTCATCTCGTCGAAGCTGTGTTGAGCCAGGCGGGATTCGACGTCCACGGCGCAGCCAGCGGGCGTGAGGGGGTTGAGGTCGTGCGGAGCCAGAAGGCCAGCGTCGTCACCCTGGATATTGGCCTCCACGATATTGACGGCTTTGAAGTCCTGCGCCGGATCCGGCAGTTCAGCGACGCCTATGTGGTTATGCTGACCGCGAGGGAGGACGAGCTGGACACACTCACGGCACTGCATACCGGCGCGGACGATTTTATGACCAAACCGTTCCGGCCGCGCGAACTTCGGGCCCGGGTGGCTGCGATGATGCGCAGGCCGCGGATGGACGCGGCCGGCAGGCCGCGGGAGCGGGGACCGGCGCCTGCGATCGGCCCGGTACCGCCCCACGACGCGGTGCTCCGGCACAACGGGCTCGTCCTGAACCCGCAGACCCGGTCCGTCACGCTGGCCGGCAGTCCCACCAGCCTGACCCGCAGCGAGTTCGATCTCCTGCATGCCCTGCTGAAGGCGGCCGGCGCCGTCCGGACCAAGACCGACCTGGTGCGGGTGGTGCGGGGTGAGCATTACGGCGTGGACGCGTACATCAGTGAATCGGACGAGCGTGCCGTCGAGGTGCATATCGGCAATCTGAGGCGCAAGCTGGGCGAGGATCAGCTGCAGCCCCGGTGGCTCCAGACAGTCCGCGGCGTGGGGTACCGGCTCGCGCCGGCGCAGGATTAACTGTCCCGGAGCTGGTAGCTGAGCTGCAGCTCGTCGACTGTTGCGTTGCCGCTCGCTGCGACCTCACGCAGGAGTGACCGCGCGAGTTCGTCGTCGCGGCCGCGGATTGCGTCCTCGAGCTCCCTGGCCAGCTCGGCCAGCCGGATCCCGCCGACCATCGCCGAGGCTGTCTTCAGGCTCAGGACCGCGTCCAGGGCGGCGGCCTCGTCCCCGCTGTCGAGGGACGTGGCGAGCGCTTCATAACGGTGGTTCCACAGCATGGTGTAGTCCCGCGCGAATCCCTGGGCCACCGCCAGGCTGTCCAGCTGTGACCCGAGTTCCTCAAGGGCAGCGGGGTCCACGAGCGGGGACGCCGTGTCTTTGGCCGCGTCCGCGGTCGCCGCGGGGGCCAGACCCGCGCCGCCGGAGGAGGCGTCGGCGGCGAGGCCGCTGACTGCATCGCCCTCGTCTGGAGCTCCTTGAAAGGACATGGGTCCACGCTACTGCCTGCCCCGGTTGATGCTTCCCACGCTGGCATTTTCCTGTGGCAAACTTGCGGTTTTCCGAGATTCCTGAGTACTGCCCTGCGGTTCCCGCCCGGCACGGCGGCCTGTTGTCGCTACTACCCGCTGAACGTATCGATCGCGTTGATCACTGCAGGGCCAAGAATGGCAATGAAGAGCACCGGGAAGATGAAGAACAGCAGGGGGAACAGGATCATGACCGGGAGCTTCATGGCCTTTTCCTCGGCCCGCTGCCGCCGCTTAACCCGCATTACCTTGGCCTGGATCCGGAGCACCCTACTGATGGCGATACCGTAGGTGTCCGCCTGGACAACGGCCTGGACAAAGCTGCGCAGTTCAGGAATGCTTGTCCGCTCCGCCAGCGCCAGATAGGACTCACGGCGGCTCCGGCCGACCTGCATGTCCTGCAGCGTCCGGACCAGTTCCTCGGCGAGCGGGCCCTTGCCGTTCTCTCCGGCGCGGGCCATGGCTCCTTCGAAGCCCAGGCCCGCCTCCACGGAGATGAGCATCTGGTCGAGGGTGTTGGCCAGTTCCAGCTGCATCGCCTTCTGGCGTTCCTGGCCCTTGCTGTGGAGCATCAGATCGGGGATAAAGTAGCCCAGCAGGACCACGAAGAGGCCCACCAGCTTGATGATGGGTGTGGAGCCCGTGGCACTGATGTACCAGCCCAGCAGTGCACCGGCCAGGCCGAGCAGGGGCTTGGCTGCCAGCACACGTCCCAGGGGAAGGGAGGTGGGGCGGCCCGCCAGGGACAGCAGCTTATCGAGTTTGCGGACATAGCCGGCCGGCGTCAGACGGTATCCGATCCATTCCAGTAGTGAGGTCCGTGGTGCCGCGGTGAAATCTGCGGTCTCTCTGCCGGCTGCGAGCAGCTCGCGGATGGCCCGGTGGGACTTGCGGTCCACGGAAAGAGCTCCCCACACCAGATACCCGAGCGGCAGCGAAACCAACAGCAGGGCGAGCAGTACCGAGGGGTCCATGGGCAGCTCAGAACTTCAGATCGATGATCTTGCGCATCCACAGACCGCCGATCGTCATCATGACCAGGGACGCGCCGATCATGATCCAGCCCAGCAGGTGCGTGACCATGGAGTTCATATAGCCTGGATTGGCCACCATAAGCATCGCGACGATGCCGAACGGCATGGCCATCAGGATATACGCGGAGAACTTTCCCTCGGCCGCCAAGGACTTGATGTGGCCCTTGATTTCGCTGCGTTCGCGGATGGTTTCGCCCACCTGGTCCAGTACTTCGGCGAGGTTCCCGCCCACTTCCCGGTTGATCTGGATGGCCTGGGCGATCCAGACAAAGTCATCGCTGCGCATCCGCTCGGCCGTATCGGTGAGGGATGACTGGAGGTCGCGGCCGAGGCTCGTTTCGGTGATCACCCGCCGCATCTCTTCCGCAGTGGGGCTGAGCGACTCGGCGGCGGCCGCGTCAATGGCCCGCAGGATGCTGTGGCCTGCCCTGAGCCCGCCGGAGAGCAGTTGAAGGGTGTCGCCGAGTTGTTGGTCAAACAGGGCACGGCGTTTGCCGGTGAGGAAGCCGATCACGAGGTGCCCCGCCAAGGGCGCCAGCAGGACGAACAGGATTGCCAGCAACGGGCCGGCGACAATAAATCCTGCCAAGGCGCCGACGAAGGCGCCAGCCAGCACCAACACAAAGAAGTCGGACTGGCCCATCCGGAGGCCTGCGTTTTCGAGTGCTTCCCTGCTGAACAGCCGCACCTTTCGCTGGGAGAAGTAGCCGTCAACCAGATGGACCGCGGAGCCAGCGAACCGGGTCAACTGCGAGTCTGCTTGGTTCTGGGCGGGCTGACGCCGGTCCAGCGGCACGCGCGCCCTTCGCGGGGCGAGCAAAACGAAACCGAGCAGGAAAAGGGCAACCGAGAACAGGCCAACGCCTAGGGGCAGGATCGTCAAGGTCGGATCACTGCCTTCCGGCTGGCGCCAGGGGAGCGGCGAACACGGCGGGTGAGACATGGATGCCAAAATCTTCGAATCGGTCGATGAACCGGGGCCGGATGCCGGTGGGGACCGGTTTGCCGAGGAACCGGCCGTGGGCGTCGACACCGGCAGAGTAGTCGAAGACGAAGGCGTCCTGCAGCGTGACGATGTCCCCTTCCATGCCCTGCACCTCCGTGACATGCGTGATGCGGCGGCTGCCGTCGCGCAGTCGGGAGATCTGGATGATCAGGTTGACGGCGGAGGCGATCTGCTCCCGGATGGCGCGGAGCGGCAGGTCCATTCCCGCCATCAGGACCAAGGTTTCCAGGCGGGCGACGGCGTCTCGGGGCGAGTTGGAGTGCACCGTGGACAGCGAGCCGTCGTGGCCGGTATTCATGGCCTGCAGCATGTCCAGCGACTCCCCGCCGCGGACCTCACCTACCACGATCCGGTCCGGACGCATGCGGAGGGAGTTTCGCAGCAGCTCACGGATGGTGACCTCGCCTTTGCCTTCGGTATTGGGCGGCCGGCTTTCCAAGCGTACGACGTGGCGCTGCTGGATTTGGAGTTCGACGGCGTCCTCGATCGTCACGATCCGCTCATCATGGGGCAGGAACGATGACAGAACGTTCAGCAGCGTGGTCTTACCGGTACCTGTGCCGCCGGAGACAATGATGTTGAGCTTTGCCTTGACACACGCGTCAAGGAGCTCCGCCATCTCAGGTGTCAGGGTCCCGAACTCGATGAGGTTTTGGACCGTGAGCGGGACTTTACTGAATTTTCGGATCGTCAGCGAGGAGCCGCCCACCGCGAGGGGCGGAATGACGGCGTTGACACGCGACCCGTCCTCCAGTCGTGCATCCACGAGCGGGGATGATTCGTCGATGCGGCGGCCCACCTTGGAGACAATGCGCTCGATCACCTTGCGCAGATGGTCTTCGGAACTGAACCGCGACTCGGTCAGCGTAAGTTTTCCGTGGCGTTCAACGTAGATCTGGTCCATGCCATTGACCATGATCTCCGTTACGGCGGAATCATCGAGGAGCCGTTGCAACGGTCCGTAGCCCAGTACATCGTCTGCCACGTCCTGGACCAGCCGGAGGCGTTCCTCGCCGGACAGCGGGACCTGTTCGGCGTCGATGATGCGGGTGAGTTCTTCCCGGGCGGATGAACGCAAATCGTCTTCCGTGAGGGCAGAATCGTTGAAACGCCCGCCCATGCGCTCGAACAAGGCAGTGGCCGCGCGCTGCTTGAGGGCAGCGAAGACATCCACCGCCTGCGGGCCAGCGGAGCGGTGCGCATCCGTTTGCTCTTCGAACGTGGGGGCTGCGATCGGGGTGCGCGGCCGCTCCATGGGCGCGGGAGCCTTGAGCAGGTTGGGAGGCGCGGCGTGGGCGGCCCGGCCGGGCTCCGGAGCGAGCCTGGGCGCGGCAGCGGGACCGCCCTCAGCAGCGGCGAGACGTTCAGAAAGCTTCACTGGACCACCACTCTGCGGTGCAGCTTCCTTTTTGCCCTGGCACGCCACGCAGGATCGAACCGTTCAACCAGCTGCCGGAGCCCTTTGACGGCCGGGTCCTTGCGGCCCTCCTGGAGTACCGGGATGCCCCGGTTTGTGGAGAACGCTACGGCCTTGGACCGCGGAATACTGATGTCAACTGGCGCACCGATGGTGGCTTCGACATCCTGAACGCTGAGACCTGATGCGGAATCGGCCAGATTCAGCACGACATGACGCGTTTCAGGTTGGAGGTCCAGGCGCCGGAGGATTTCGAGGCCGGACCTCAGCCCGCGGATGCTGGGAACATCCATGGCGGTCACCCAGACAATGTCCGTGCACTGCTCCATGGCCGCCAGACCCACCTCCGGTAACCCGGGGGCAGTGTCCACGATGACGTACTGGAACTGTTCGGCAAGCTGACCGAGCAGGTGCGTCACCTGCTCGGGTGTGATGTTGTCCGCTTCTTCGGGGCTCCTCGGGGCGCAGAGAGCATAGATATTGCCGGGGTGCACGGTCAGGAAGGCCTTAAGGACCAGGGAATCGTGGCTCGCCGCGGAGGAGACCGCATCGGTCACGGTGTGCTCCGGGTGGAGGTACAGGCCAGAGGCGACGTCCCCGAACTGCAGGTCCAGGTCAACGATCACAACGCTCATGGGGGCCACCTGCCCCAGCCCGATGGCGATATTGGTGGCAATTGTGGTTTTGCCCACTCCGCCTTTGGGCGAGAAGACCCCGATCACCAGACCCCTCGGGGCGTCCGGCTGTTGGACGGCTGCCGACCGGTTCTTGCTGGCAAAGGACTGGCAGGCTCGTTCCAGCATGACCCGGATCTGGGCAGCGTCGGCGTGTGGGCTGAGAACATCCCGGATGCCGGCGCGCATGGCCAGCAACAGGAAATCGGGGTCCGGTTCGCCCACCAGGATGATGCTGAGCTCGGACAGCTGAACGTCAAAGATCGTGGCCAACCGCAGGGCGTCGTCCACGGGCACATCCGGTCCAAGAATGAGGACCTCGGGACGCTGCTGGTCAAGTTTCGCGAACAACTCCCCGGGATCTGAAGGATTCACGAAGGGGAAGGTCTGCAGGCCCCCCGGCAGGCTTCCGGCCAGAGCCAGACGGACGCGGGAATCGAAGTCGGCATTGGGCGTGATCAGTACAAAACGGCTCATTTGTACACTTCCGGTTTCGTCATGATTCCAGGGCGGCCGCTGTCCTTGGCGTCGAGCGGCTCTTTACTCAGCCACAGTGAGCCGAATTCCAAGCCATAGACGATCTTGGTGGCCTCCACGTCTGTTACCGCGACCGTCAACAGCAGTGATCCTGTGGGCAGCGACGTATCTTCGACCGGGGCCGTTGGGCCGCTGGCAGAGGGCTCGGGAGACGGGGCGGCGCTGGCCGCCCGCTGCACCGACGTCACCAGGACCTTGTGGAGTGTCAACTGCGTGGTCTCCTTGTCCGGTTTCGCCTCGATGCCCCCAGTTTTCAACGAGATGAAGATGCCGATGTGGTCCCCGGCCACCAGTCGTCCGCCGACAACTCGCTGGGGATCCAACTGGAACGAGATCTCCTGCTGCCCCTCCGGTACCTGCACGGCTCCGCTGGACTGCAAGGTTTCCGGTGCGGTCAGCCGTTCCGCGACAAGTTGCTCACCCGGAAGCAGCTCGACGGCGGTGACCTTGCCGGCGAAGGTGTCGAGACTGCGCAGCGCGGACTTGGCCACGGCGGTGCCGGGAAGTGTCTGGGCAGTCAGGAAGGGCAGCAGGCTTTCCACGGACGTGCCGGCCGGTACAGGCTTCGCCACCACCAGGACTTCCACAGGATCAAGGGCCTTGACGGCCCGCGCGTCCGCACCGCTGGCGTAGGACACGACGAGGATGGCTCCGACGACGGCCAGGACCACCGCTGCCACTCCGGCGAGTAGTCGGGATTTCACGATGAAGGTGCTCCAATGCTGAGACGGACTACGGCCGAACCGTAATCCGGTCCGCTGCCAAGTTCGAGGGCTTGGGATAGCGAGACGAATTTGACGAAATAACCCCTCAATCCCTTGTTAGGAATGCTGTTTTTCTCCGGCCAAGAAAAATTCGAAAGGTTATATCCCGTGACATGAAAGGCGGCAAATCCCTTCACAAAATACTTGCCGCTGGAGCCGTTTCCAGTCGCTTCGTCAAATAGCGGGAAGAGCACGGTGCGGTCATTAATCTGGCTTAGGTCATTGGCTGTGCAGGGGGACGGCGGGGGAGCCCCTGTGCTGCTCGTGAACCACATGGCAGCGTCGCTCGCATTGCTGGCGGTCATTGTGATACCGCAGCGGTCGTCGGGAACCGCTTCGTTGATCCAGCCAAATCCGCCTGGAATATTCTTGTTGACGCAAGGGTCCTTATCCAATATTAGTGTTTGCATGGCTCCCACGCCGGAGACCGGATCAATATTGAACTTGCACTCCGCAATGGCCAGCGGAAGGATCATGATGCCCTTGGACGGGATCCCCCATTGGGCGTGCGACGTGGCAGCGACCTCGGCGGTGGTAACGCCAAGGATTTTCGCGAAGTACAGAGAGACGCTGTTGGCGGCGCTTCCCGATTCTTTCGACCCGGAGTCCACCGAGACAGTTCTCTTGGATTTGTCGAGTGTGATCGATTTGACGTCGTTCAGGCCGTCCACGGCGTTGCCGTTCGCCAATTGGGCGACACGCTCGGTCGGGCGAGGCCACGTGCCGGAACATTCGGGATCGCTGAGACTCTTGGCGCACTTTTGGGCCACCATCAGAGCCACCGCGTCCGAACTGTTCTGCAGTTGGGCCCGCTCGGCGTAGATGACGCCCACGTCGACGGTCAGGGCGGCGAAGCCCAGCAGGCACACCATGACGATCGCGACCACCACGCTGATCGCGCCGCGCTCCCGGATTCCCGGATGTGCTATCCGCCGCACAGCATGGCCCCCTGGCCTCGCATGGAAAACGGCCCGGCAATGCCGGTCATCGTGTTTAGCGTATAGCTGACCGTCACGGACATTTGGGCCGCAGCGGAGCAGGTCTTTGCCCCGGTTGGAGCGGATGCGGCGAAGTCGATTTTGTCGTCGGCCAGGACCGGTTTAAGCGTTCCCAGGGCAGTTCGGACGGCGCTGCGGGCAGCCGCCGGGTCGTTGGTGATCGCCATAACGCGGGCGCCTTCGCGGGCGGCATTCGTGAGTGAGATCTGTACGTTGTACGCCCGCCCGAATTCCATGATGCCCAGCAGCAGCATGATCAGGACCGGCGCAAGGAGTGCGAACTCCACTGCGACAGCGCCACGCTCCCTGCCCTGACGCATGTGTGGCGACCTTTCAACGGATGGATACTGTAGCCGGTCGGTGTTCCGGCAGAAAGCCACGAACGGAGGTGCGGTGAAGGAATGACACCCTTCACCGCACCAATCGGCCTGTCCTGAGTTGCAGCCCGGTGCTACGGGGTCTTCGGTGCGATGTTCCCTGCGATGCCATTGAACATATCCTGCAGGTTGTCGCCAAGGAGGGTAACGCCAACGATGATGGCTACGGCGATGAGGGCGACCATAAGGCCGTATTCGACTGCGGTTGCACCCCTCTCGTCGCGAAGGCGATTCTTGGCGGCAAATCCGAGGGTCTGAAGGGTTGCGATAAGAGATAGCACGTGAGCTCCTGAGCGAGTTGGGAGGCTGGCCAGACACCAGCTATGCCAGAAAGCTAGCAATGCAATTCGCGCGAAGTTACGCTGCTTGCCACATCCTGTGCCAAGGCTTCCCAAACTGCACATATCCTGTGGGTTTTCTGCACATAATCTGCACTCGAGCTGGACTAAGTTACCGGACACAAAAGGACCCCCTCGGCTCTGGGGTCCGAGGGGGTCCGGTCTTGGGGTGCTGGGGTAGGCGCTGTGGTTGTCCCTACATGTTGGAGAAGGCCGCGACGATATTGATGACGGCCGGCCCGAGGATGACGATGAAGAGCACGGGCAGGATGCACAGCATCAAGGGGAACAGCACCTTGATGGGAAGCTTCATTGCCTTCTCTTCAGCGCGCTGCCGCCTCTTGATTCGCATTTGCTTGGCCTGCGTCCGGAGGACGCTTGCTATCGCGATGCCGTACACATCCGCCTGGACAACGGCCCTCACGAAGCTCCGGAGGTCAGCGGCTCCGGTGCGGTCAGCCATGGCGAGGTATGCTTCCCGGCGGCTCCTGCCGACTTGCATGTCTTGCAGCGTCCGGAGAAGTTCCGCGGCGAGCGGGCCCGATCCGTTCTGGCCCGCGCGCGCCATTGCTGATTCAAAGCCAAGTCCGGCCTCCACCGAAATCAGCATTTGATCCAAGGTGCTGGGCAACTCCAGTTCAATGGCTTCCTGGCGTTTAGCCCCCCGGCTGTGCAGGAGCAAGTCCGGCACGAAGTACGCGAGCACAGTCACGGACAACGCCAGCAGGATGGTTGTTCCCGTTGGGGTTTTGACGACATACAAGATCCCCACGAGGCCAGCCACCAGGGCAAGTGCCGGCTTGATCACCAGGAGCCGCTCCAGTGGCATGCCTGCCGGCCTTCCCCCCTTGGCGAGTAACTTGTCCAGCCAGGCTGGATACCCCTTCGGAGCCAGACGCTGACCCAACTGCGCGAGCATTGGGGCAGCGACACCGCCCGAAATGTCCACGGATGATCCCTTGCTGCGTCCCAGGTTGCTCCGGACAGCAGCAAGGCCTGTGCGGTCGACTGAAATTACTGCCCACACCAATACCGAACAGGGAACAACGATGATTGCCACTATAAACCAGGCCATTACGCTCATGTTTGTTCCCCCTAGAACTTGATCTTGACGACACGGCTCAGCCAAAAGGAGCCGAGAGCCAGCAGTACAACTGCAAACCCGAGCATTACCCAGCCGAGCACGCTGGTGTACATGACGCCGAGGTACCCCGGGTTGGCGAAACTAAGGAATAAAAAGATCCCGACGGGCAAAGCGATGAGAATATAGGCTGACAGCTTGCCCTCGGCACTAAGGGACTGCACCTGGCCCTTGATCTGCATCCGTTCGCGGATAGTCTCTCCCACATGGTCCAGCACCTCGGCCAAGTCGCCTCCGACTTCCCGGTGAATCTCTATCGCCTGGGCCGTCCAGTCGAAGTCCTCGCTCCTCATGCGCCGGGCTGAGTCGGCCATGGATTCCTTCAGGTCTCGTCCCAGCCTGGTCTCGTTTACTAGACGTGCGAATTCCTCCGAAGTCGGCGCGTCTGACTCCTGTGAGACCGCGTCCACGGCTCGAAGCAGACTGTGACCAGCCCGCAGTCCGCCGGAGAGCATCTGTAGGGTGTCGCCAAGCTGCGATTCGAACTTCGCACGACGGTTGCCAGCCATAATGTTCAGGAACAGCATGCCGCCGATGGGCGTCAACAGCACGAAGAGCAGAGCCAGTCCCACCCCGGCCAGGACGAATCCGATGATGCCCGCCGTGACGGCGATACATCCGAGCAGGAGAATGTAGTCTGCCTGGCGAATGCGCAGCCCCGCTTCCTCCAGCGAGTTTGCGGAGCCGAAGCTGGCGTTCTTGCCGACTTTCTGGTCGACAAAAGAAGATGCAGATTCCGCAACCCGGGTGAGCACCGACGGTTGCTCGGCAACCCCAGGCCTTCTGCGCGACACGTCGATGTTGGATTCACGGCCACGAAGTGTCACCACGAGGAGGAACACCAAGGCGGCAAAGCAAAGGAGGACGCCAAGAATCAACAGAAGTGGGCTATCGGGGTTCACCGGTATCCACCGCCAATCGGCGAATTCCCGAAGACGGCCGGGGAAAGTGCGATACCCAATTCCGCGAAGTGATCCACAAAACGGGGTCTGACACCAGTGGGAATCGGCCGCCCAAGGAACCGTCCGTTCGCGTCCATCCCCGCGCTGTAATCAAAAGTGAACGCGTCCTGAAGCGTGACCACGTCACCCTCCATCCCCTGGACTTCCGTGACGTGGGTGACTCGTCTGGTGCCGTCGCGTAGGCGCGAGATGTGCACTATGAGGTTGACTGCCGAGGCGATCTGTTCGCGAATGGCGCGGAGCGGAAGGTCCATTCCTGCCATGAGGACCAGGGTCTCGAGTCTGGCGATGGCGTCGCGCGGGGTGTTGGCGTGGACGGTTGAAATTGAACCGTCGTGGCCGGTGTTCATAGCCTGCAGCATGTCCAGGGTCTCGCCGCCGCGGACTTCGCCAACGATGATTCTGTCCGGGCGCATGCGCAGGGAGTTGCGGACGAGTTCCCGGATGCTGATCTCGCCCTTGCCTTCGATGTTCCTCGGCCGGCTTTCGAGCCTGACAATGTGTTCCTGCTGCAGTTGAAGCTCGACGGCGTCCTCGATAGTGACGATCCGCTCATCAGCGGGAATGAAAGAAGACAAGACATTGAGCAAGGTCGTCTTGCCAGTCCCGGTGCCTCCGGACACGATGATGTTGAGCCGGGCATGGACGCAGGCATTCAGCAGTTCGGCGATCTCCGGGGAGATCGTGCCAAACCCTATAAGGTCGTTGACCGTCAGCGGCACCTGGCCGAATTTTCGGATCGTCAGCGATGAGCCGTTGACGGCCAGCGGCGGGATGATGGCGTTGACACGCGAACCGTCGGACAGGCGAGCATCCACGAGAGGAGACGATTCGTCGATTCTTCTGCCGACCTTAGTGACAATCCGCTCGATAATCCGCCGCAAGTGTTCCTCGGATGTGAAGCGGGAACCGGTAAGGAAGAGCTTGCCGCCACGTTCCACATAGATTTTCTCCGGGCCGTTGACCATTACTTCGGTCACTGCATCATCGGCCAGGAATTTCTGCAACGGGCCGAGGCCGATCACATCATCGAGGATCTCCTGAACGAGACGCTGCCGTTCGCCCGAGGACAGCGGAATCTCATCCTCTTCGATGATGGCTCGCAATTCGCCCTTGGCGTAATCATGCAATTCAGCCTCATCCAGCGACGAGTCTGTGATCCGGCTGCCCATGCGCTCATAGAGCGATGCGCCGGCGCGTTCCTTGACTGCTGATAATGCGTCGTTGGCTTCAGCGCTGTGATCCTTGGGGGTTGGCTCATTCCAGGCGGACTCGTTCTGAGCCTTCCCTGCCCACGGGATCTCAGTTCGAGGGGCTACTGGTTGCTTGCTTTCCTGGCCGCGGACGGCTTCGAAGCGATCTGCGAGTGTCATTGGACTACCGCCCTTCGGTGAAGTTTCTTGTGGGGCCGTTGCTCCCAGTTCGGGTCGAACCGCTCGACGAGCCGACGCAGGCCCTTTGCCACGGAGTCCCTGGATGCCTCCTGGAGCAGCGGCACCCCCTTGTTCGTGGAGTACGGCACGGCATGGGACCGGGGGAGCACAACATCCACAGGGCATCCAATGGTTGCTTCGACGTCCTGAAGTGTCAGTCCGCTTCGACGATCACCAAAGTTGAGAACCACGTGGCGGTTCGGGGGCAGCAAGCCCAGCTCCGTCAGGAGTGCGAACCCAGTCCGGAGGCCCTTGATGCTCGGTATGTCCATTCCGCATACCCATAAACCGTCCGTGGCTTGTTCGAGCGTCGCGAGGACATGTTCCCCGAGCCCGGGTGCGGTGTCCACCACAACGTATTTGAATTCGCTGGCTAACTGGACGAGCAGCCTGGAGACCTGTTCCCCTGTTATCTGATCGGCCTCTATCGGGTTGAGGGGTGCGCATAGTGCGTAGATGCCTGAAGGGTGCAGCGTGAGGTAGGACTTGAGCACCAGGCTGTCGCCCGCGGCCGCACCTTTTACGGCGTCGGAGATTGTCTTATCCGGCTCAAGCATGAGTCCGGACGCCACGTCGCCAAACTGCAGGTCCAGGTCGACCACCACAACGCCCATAGGCGCCAATTTTGCGAGCCCGACCGCGAGGTTGGTGGTGACGGTCGTTTTTCCCACGCCGCCCTTTGGCGACATGACGGCGATGATTCTTCCGTTCCCCGTCGACGGCTCGACGCTGTTCCCGAGGCCTCGCCGGCGTCCCGCAGCCGCGAGGCTGGCGCGTTCAAGCATGACGTGGATGGCGTCCACGTCGGCGCTTGGTTCCAGGAGGTCCCTGATTCCGGCCCGCATCGCGGGCAAAGCAATATTGGAATCGCTATCGGTCACCAGCACCACGCTGATCTCCGGGTACTGGAGGTCGAAGAGACTGGCAAGCCGAATGGAGTCATCTACCGAGAGGCCCGGTCCCAGCAGGATGACTTCGACGAGATCGCCGGAGACCATGCGCAGGACGTCGTCCGGGCCCGGCGGCAGGAAGCTGGCTACGATTCCGTGAAATGTTCCGTGCAGGCGGGAAGCCGCCTGCCTGGCACGGGCTTCGAAATCGGGCTCTGCTGTGATGGCTACGAATCTGCTCATCGGTACAGCTCCGGCTTCTTGACAATTAGCGGCGCGCCTTCAGTTGCAGATGAGGGTTCTTTGGTCAGCCACAGGGTGCCGAAGTTGGCACCGAAGGCGATCTTCGCTGCATCAGCGTCGTTGCGGGCAAAGGTTACGATCAGCTGTCCGCTGGGCAATTCCGTATTGGCCTGCTCCTCAGCCGTGTTCCCTTCGGTAGTCTTTGCAGCTGTCTTCGCCAGGGAACGCTGGACGCTCGTTACAAGGACTTTGTGAAAGATCTGCTGGCCGGACTCCACATCCGGCGAGTCCTTCACGGCTCCCTTGTCGAAGAGGACGACGATGCCCACGGTGTCGCCGGCTGCGATGCGCCCGCCGACCACCCGCTGGGCCTCCAACTGAACCGAGATTTCTTGCATTCCCTCCGGAACCGGAACCGAGCCTGGCGCGGACAAGCTCTCAGGCTCAGCCAGCCGTGCACCCAGTAGCGCTTCGCCGGGCAGCAGATCTACTGCGGCGACTTTCCCATTCAGGCCTTCCAGGCTCTTGAGGGCGCCGTTGGGCACCGACGCCGAAGGAAGCGAGGTGAGCTTCACGGCGCCCCTGACCGCGTCGAGATCAGCGCCCTTGGCAACCTGTTGTTGGACGACTAGTACATCGACGGGCTGAAGGTCCTTTTGGGCCCTCGCCTCTGATGCTGAAACGTATGAAACCAATAAAACAGTGCCAACTATTGCCAGCACAAATGCGACGATGCCTCCCAGTAGGCGTGTTTTCAATGTTCAGTCCCCTTATCCGATAATTGCGAATTGTGTTTTGATGCCTCTACTAATTAGTGAGTTTCACTGCATCAGCGCCGTAGTCCTTAGGCCCCCCGAGAATAGCCGCTTCGTCCAGCGTTACGATTCTGACAAATTTGCCGTAGATTCCGCGATCGTCTTCGCCCAGTCCGAGGCTGGATTTAAGCGTTGTTGCATCGGGTTTCATATAGTTCTCGGGGGTTTTGGTCCCGCCGCTGAGATTCCAGCCGCGCAGTGAAATTGCGCCGAAGGCGAGAATCTTGAACTCCGCATGTTCGCCAGTGCCAACAGAGTCATCAAAGATAGGAATAAGGACTTCCACGTCCTTTTTGGCGTCGAGCTTCAGAACAAAATCTGTGAACATTGCGGAGCAGTCACCATTGAAATCGCTACCCGGGTCGCTTCCAACCCATCCTTCATCTTCCAAAATGTTTACCAACACGGAACAGTCATTGTCGTCGTCGTCCAACCAGCCAAATCCACCAGGGAGTTCGGATCCTGAACTGGACTTGTACGGGCAGACTGGCGGCTTCTTCTTTTTTGACTTACCCGGCCCTTCGTCCACGCCATGGATCGGAAAGAACTGCAATCCTGGCGTGAGAGATAGGCCGGCTTCGCACTTCGAAAATGCGATAGGCACAACATTGGCTGCCCATGTGCCCCCAAATTGTGCCTGGGCTGAGGCCTCAACTTCTACAGAGTTGATGCCGAGGACACGCGCCAGATAAAGCGAAAAATGCTCCCCGCCAGCCTCGGGCGTGGCAGTCGTTACGTCGACTGTGCCGGCGTTGACGGTGGCTGAGACAACGTTGCTTGACCCATCGAGAGCGTTTCCATTGGCGAGCGGCGCTGCCATACCTTTTGGATCGACAGGGCACGTAGACTTTGCGCATGCTTGCGCAACCGCGAGTGCCGCTGAGTCGGCGCCGTTCTGCAGCTGCGCCTTCTCTGAGTAAATTGCACCTACGTCTACGGCAAGAGCTCCGAATCCCAGGAGAGCCACCATAAGAATCGCAGCGAGGGGCGCGATTACCCCTCGCTCGCTTTCGCTACTGTCGACGGCGACCGACGTTTTCGTGACTATCCTCCACATCGCATTACCCCTCGTGCTGAAATGTTCATGATGTCCGGTAGAAAGGGAAGCAGCGTTGGAAGCCCAGTCAGGTATGCTGTATCGGCTGTAATCGTGACGACGGTGTCTAGGCCCGGCTCGCAGGCAGTAATTGCGACATCGCCCGGCTGCAAACCGGCAATGGGGTTGGCCGCGAACATTGCCCTATCCCGGGCGGTAGCCTCGGCATCGGCCTCTGTGGCGTAGTGGATCGCCATGTATCTGGCCGCTTCGCGAGCGCCCTCTGCCATGGAAACCTGAATACTGAAGGCGCGACCGAATTCTACGACTCCCAGAATTAGCGCCAGGAAGATGGGGAGAATCAAGGCGAATTCGACGGCGACAGCTCCCAATTCCTTAGATTTCTTCCTGCCTTGCGTCTTGACCCGGGGTTTCATCGCAGGCCGGCCGTAGCGGCCGGGAAGCCAGGAATAAGCTGTTGTCCGATCAAACCGACGGCAAGAACGATTGCGGTGGCAATGAAGCCGACCATGAGTGCGAACTCGACTACGGTGGCGCCGCTTTGCAGCGAACGCACTGAATAACCAACGTCAATCACTTGCAATGCGGTGATTTTCGCCTTGAATCTGAGACCGTTCACGACCCCTCCTGAACCTTGAGACCTGGCAACCCTGCGCATATACGCAGTAAAAGAAGCCCCGGGGCGGGGCGGTGGCACTGGAGCTGTCGCCCGAACTGCCGCCGCCCCGCCCCGGGGCTTCCGCTCGTGCCCTAAATTAGGGTGCGACGATTTCGGCGGCGATGCCCTCGAACATTGCCAGGAGGTTGTCTCCAAGGAGGCTGACACCGCCGATGATGGCGACGGCGATGAGTGCGACCATGAGGCCGTATTCAACGGCGGTGGCGCCCTTTTCGGATTCCATCTTGTCCTTGACGCCGGCGACGAAAGCGAGCATTGAAACCATGAGACCAGTCATTTTAAGTTCCTTTTCCAGAGTTTTGAGTGAATAACGGAATTCCAGCAATTCCCCTGTTGCTAAACCCCCGGAGTTCCGTTGGGACAACAATTGCATGGCGATTAACGGCGCAGCAATGAATCGGAATACTCGATTTTTTGGGATGGAAAAGGAGGTACCACCTGTGGCAATCCGGGTGTGTACTCAGTTAATGTCGGCAATATGGGCGACAACTACTTGGTTTGGTGCGCCGGCTTATCAGTGATGGCAGAGATACGGCAGTGACTGGAGTTACGGAAGAAGCAGGATGATGGCGAGTCCCGCTGCCAGCATCGAGGGACCGTAGGCCACCTCTTTTGGCTTGTTTCCGCGGTTTTTCAGCACCAGGACCACGGAGGCGAGGCCGCCCACAACGAACGCCAGGGCCCCTCCATAGAACACCTGCGCCCAGCCTAGGTAGCCTAAGTACAGTCCAAGTGGTGCCGCGAGCTTCACATCGCCCATTCCGAGGCCATTTCTACTGGTCAAGGCCAAAATAAGGTACAAAACGAACAAGATTGCGGACCCCGCGGCTCCGCGAATCAGGTCACCCACAGCTCCCTGGGCCAGGGAAGCGAACGCCAAGAGCGCCAGGCCGGCCCCCAGCAGGGGCCCCACGAGCCGGTTCGGCAGCAAATGATGCTCAATATCGATCCGCGCCAGCGGAACGGCGAAAATGCCAAGCAATACATAGGCGGGAAGTTCTGCCGCGCTTCCGAAGCGCCACGCCAGCAGGGCCGAGAGCACAAAGGTCACTGCCGCCGTCGTAATCCTCAGCCTCGTGGTGGCTTCGCCGGCCAGCTGGGGGAGGACGCGCCGGACCAGAGCGTCGGCGATCAGTCCCAGGCACAGGCCGGCGAAGCCGACCCCGACAATAAACAGCGGCGAAGCGGAGCCAGCAGCGGCGGTGTCGAACACGGTTCCTCCAGGGATGCGGCGGGCCGGGGGCGGGCAGAATGCATCCGGACACCCCATTTTGACCCAGTGACTGCTCATCCGCTATTATTGGTAGTCGTTGTGCGTGTCCTTCTCGATGATGCGTGCCCGCTTGGGAATCCGGTTGCAGGATAACTACCCAGCGTGCACATTCGAGATTTCAGGATGACTGGTTACATAGAGCCCTCACCTCTGTTCCGGTAGCGCATAGATAGTAGGTGCACCTCCGCGTGACGCCTAAAACAAGAACGCCAGAACAAGAACGAGGCAAACACCGTGCGTACGTACACCCCGAAGCCCGGCGATATCAACCGCCAGTGGCACGTCATTGACGCCACCGACGTTGTCCTTGGTCGTCTCGCCAGCCAGACCGCAATCCTGCTGCGCGGCAAGCACAAGGCCACCTTTGCGTCCCACATGGACATGGGCGACTTCGTCATCATCATCAACGCTGAAAAGGTTGCCCTCACCGGCGCCAAGCTGGAGCAGAAGCGCGCATACCGCCACTCCGGTTACCCGGGCGGCCTGACCTCCGTCACCTACGCGGAGCTGCTGGAGTCCAACCCGGTCCGCGCCGTGGAGAAGGCCATCAAGGGCATGCTCCCGAAGAACTCCCTCGCTGCACAGCAGCTGGGCAAGCTGAAGGTCTACAAGGGTGCCGAGCACCCCCACGCCGCCCAGCAGCCCAAGACGTACGAAATCACCCAGGTCGCCCAGTAGTCCTGGCCACCAACCAACTTTTTATCAAGGAGAATCGTGGCTCAGAACGAAGAACTGACCACCGAGGCCGTTGTGGCTGAGGAAAACCTGACCAGCTACACCTCGGAAAGCGGTCCTGCGGAAGCAGAAGCGCCCAAGAAGGAACGCCCGGCCCTCACGGTTGCCGGCGCAGCAGTTGGCCGTCGCAAGGAAGCTGTCGCACGTGTTCGCATCGTGCCCGGCACCGGCAAGTGGACCATCAACGGCCGCGAGCTGGCCAACTACTTCCCGAACAAGCTGCACCAGCAGGACGTCAACGAGCCCTTCAAGATCCTCGATCTTGACGGTGCCTACGACGTCATCGCCCGTATCCACGGTGGCGGCATCTCCGGCCAGGCCGGTGCCCTGCGCCTCGGCATCGCCCGTTCCCTGAACGAGATCGACACCGAGAACAACCGCGCCACCCTGAAGAAGGCCGGTTACCTGCGTCGTGACGCCCGCGTCATCGAGCGCAAGAAGGCCGGTCTCAAGAAGGCCCGTAAGGCTCAGCAGTACTCCAAGCGCTAAACCCGCTTCCGAAAGCCCGTTCCGCCCCTTTGTGGCGGGGCGGGCTTTCGCCGTTTAATCAGCGAAGACGCCGGTCCAGGGGCGTCTTCGAGGGCCTGGAAGGTGACCCCGCGACCGGGAGCGCCTCCCTCATCGTCTAAACTTGAGCCGATGTCTAGATTATTTGGAACAGATGGTGTCCGGGGTTTGGCTAACGGCCTGCTCACGGCCGAACTGGCGATGCAGCTGGCCCAGGCCGCCGCCGTCGTGCTCGGCCATGACCGCAACACGAGTGGAACGCGGCCGCGCGCCGTGGTTGCCCGGGACCCCCGCGCCAGCGGTGAGTTCATCGCGGCTGCCGTGGAGGCCGGGCTGTCCAGCTCCGGGATCGACGTTTATGACGCCGGCGTACTGCCCACCCCGGCCGCGGCCTATCTGGTGGCCGACCTGGACGCGGACTTCGGCGTGATGATCTCCGCCTCGCACAACCCCGCCCCGGACAACGGCATCAAGTTCTTTGCCCGCGGCGGCCAGAAGCTGCCCGACGACGTGGAGGACGCAATCGAGTCGCAGCTCGGCAAGGAGCCGCGCCGCCCGGTCGGCGGCGACGTCGGCCGGATCCAGCGCTTCTCCGACGCCGAGGACCGCTACATTGTCCATCTGCTCGGCACCCTCCCGCACCGCCTGGACGGACTCAAAATCGTGCTGGACTGCGCCCACGGCGCGGCGAGCGGCTGTTCCCCCCGGGTCTTCAAGGACGCCGGCGCCGAGGTCATTCTCATCGGCGCCGAACCGGACGGCCTCAACATCAACGACGGCGTCGGCTCCACCCACCTGGGCCCGCTGAAGCAGGCCGTTCTGTCACACGGCGCCGACCTGGGCATTGCCCACGACGGCGACGCTGACCGCTGCCTCGCCGTGGACCACGAAGGAAACGAGGTCGACGGCGACGAAATCATGGCGATCGTCGCTGTCGCGATGCAGGCCTCCGGCAAGCTCACGGACAACGTCCTCGTCGCGACCGTGATGAGCAACCTCGGACTGAAGATCGCGCTCCGCGAGGCCGGCATCAGCCTGCGCGAGACCGGCGTCGGCGACCGCTACGTGCTGGAGGGGATGCGCGAAGGCGGCTTCAACCTCGGCGGCGAGCAGTCCGGTCACGTGATCTTCGCCGACCACGCCACCACGGGCGACGGCGTCCTGACCGGCCTGCAGATTGCCGCCCAGGTGGCACTCACGGGCCGTCCGCTGAAGGAACTGGCCGCGGTGATGACCAAGCTCCCGCAGGTCCTGATCAACGTCAAGGGCGTGGACCGCTCCCGGGTCAAGGGCGATGAAGTCCTGGCCGCGGCCGTGGCCCTCGCCGAGGCCGAGCTCGGTGACACCGGCCGCGTGCTCCTGCGCCCCTCCGGCACCGAACCGGTAGTCCGCGTCATGGTGGAGGCGGCGTCCCAGGAGACCGCCCAGGCCGTCGCGGAACGCCTGGCGCAGGTGGTCCGGACCGAACTGGCCCTGGAGCTCGTCGCCGACTGAGGACCGACGCAGAGCTGTTTGAACGACATACGGTCTTAAGCAACGAACGGCCCGCCTCGAGAGGCGGGCCGTTCGTTGTCAGGTGAGCTATCCGGTTTTGTCCAGGACTACAGTTGGCGTTGCTGCAGGGAGTCACGGATTTCGGTCAGCAGGGCGATCTGAGGATCCTCGCCGGCCTCGTCCGTGACCTCCGGGTTGATGCCGAGGCGGCGGTTGCGCCGTTCGACCATGTGGTTCATGGGAACAACAACCACAAAGTAAATCGAGGCCGCGACCATCAGGAAGTTGACGATTGCCGTCAGCAACACACCAAACCTGATGTCGTTGCCGTTCAGGGTCACGACAGCGAAGCTGTCGAAGTTGGGCGAGCCCACCAGACCGGCGATGAACGGCATCAACACGCTCTGGACCAGTGCCGTTACCACGGCGCCAAACGCGGCGCCGATGACGACTGCGACGGCAAGGTCTACGACGTTGCCCTTGAGAATAAAGTTCTTGAATCCGGTCAGCATGTGCCCAAACTAGCCCAGCCGCGTGAACACGCCGTGTCGCAGAGGTAAGGTTCCTGCTCCGTGTCGGGGCCCAACGCCCGGGTTCCCGGCCGCTACAGGTAGGCCGGCGCCGCTTCGAGACCGAAGTACTCCTCGAGCGTCGCAATGCCGCGGGTGTTCATCTCGCCCGCGGCCTCCACGCCCACGTAGCGAAGGTGCCACGGCTCGTAGAAATAGCCCGTGATCTCATGGAACATCCACGGGTAGCGCACCACAAAGCCGAAGAGGTGGGCGTTGGCCTTCACCCAGACCGCCGCCGGCTGGTTGGCGAACGCGGGGGTGAAGCTGTCCCGCCCGCTGCCGTCGCCGATGTCGAAGGACCAGCCGGTCTGGTGTTCCGAGTATCCGGGCCGGGCGGAGGCGGTGTCCGCCGCGGCCTGTCCCTCCGCATTCACCCATCTGTTGTAGGTGGCGATCTGGGTGTTGAAAGATCGGTAGCCGCTCGCGAGGGTGATGATGACGCTGGCCCCTGCCGCAGCGGCGAACATCCGCTCCGCCGCCGCCGCCGTCGTGCTGTTGAGCAGCGCCGCTTCGCCGGAGGTGGCCAGGCGCACGCGCGGCCGGACCAGGTCCGCCGGCACGTAGGCGGCGGGGGAGAGCGGCCGGTGCTTGTTCACGACGACCCACGGGCTCGCCGGGTCCGTGAGCGAGTGCCGGAGCGCGGCGGCGGGCACCGGGGAGGGCGGGGCGGTCTCCGGTGCCGGCGCCGCGGAACTGTCCGGCGGGGGCTCAGCCGACGGCGTGCCGCCGGCGGCGCCGGCCGGCGTTGCCGTGGCGCCCGCAGTCGTCGACGTCGGCGCTGACGCAGAAATGGCGGCCGACGGCGAGGGCGTGGCGGCTTCGGGGGAGCAGGCGCTCAGGGCGGCGAGGCCGGTTCCCGCGAGCAGCAGCCGGTTGAAGGCCCGCCGGCCCGGGGTGCGTAAACCGGGGCCCGGCGCCGGAGCCGGCGCGGAAGCTTCGTGGCACACCTGTGCTAGACCTTGCGGAGCAGCATGCGGCGGATGGAATGATCAACGTCCTTGGTGAGGACCAGCTGCGCGCGGCCGCGGGTGGGGAGCACGTTTTCCTCGAGGTTTGGTTCGTTGATGCGCTTCCAGATGTCGCGGGCAGTCTCTTCCGCCTCGGTGTCCGAGAGCGTGGCGTAGCGGTGGAAGTAGGACTCCGGCTGGGCGAACGCGGTGGTCCGCAGCTTGCGGAAGCGGTCCACGTACCACTCCTCAATGTAGGACGTTTTGGCATCAACGTAGATCGAAAAGTCGAAGAAGTCACTCACGGCCAGGCCCTGCCGGCCGTCATGCCGCGGCCGGGCCGGGGCCAGGACGTTCAGCCCCTCGACGATCAGCACGTCGGGGCGGCGCACCACCACTTCCTTGCCGGGGACGATGTCATAAGTGACGTGGGAGTACCAGGGCGCGCGGACCTCCTCGGCGCCGCCCTTGACCTCGCTCACGAAGCGGAGCAGGGCGCGGCGGTCGTAGGACTCGGGGAACCCCTTGCGCTCCAGCAGCTGCCGCCGCTTGAGTTCCGCCAGCGGGTACAGGAAACCGTCCGTGGTGATGAGCTCAACATTCGGGGTGCCGGGCCAGCGGCGCAGCATCTCGCGGAGCACGCGGGCGATGGTCGATTTGCCCACGGCCACCGATCCGGCGACGCCGATCACGAAGGGTGTGCGCTGGGTCTGTTCGCCCAGGAACGTGGTGGTTGCCGCATGGAGCTGGCCGGCCGCCTCGACATACAGGTGCAGCAGGCGGGACAGCGGGAGGTAGACCTCGCGGACTTCCTTCATATCCAGCGGATCGCCGAGGCCGCGAAGCCGGAGGACGTCCTCCCGGTTGAGGGGCTGCTCCATCTGGGCAGCGAGCCGGGACCAGGTCTGCCGGTCCAGCTCCACGAACGGGGAACCGCCGTCGCCGTTCGCTTCATTGCGTTGCAAAGTCACCCTAGAGATTCTGCCCCGCGCCGGGCCGAGAGCGAAATGGACGGCCCGGGGACGCGCAAAGTGGGCGGCGAACGGCGTCTTACGGCCGTTCATCCTACGTCCGCTGTCCGGGAAACCCGCTAGGCTTTAGTCCATGTGTGGAATCGTTGGATATGTGGGCCACTCCGCTGGCCGGGTAAATACTGGACACAACGCCCTGGACGTTGTCCTTGAGGGACTGCGGCGCTTGGAATACCGGGGCTACGACTCTGCCGGCATCGCCGTGGTAGCTGACGGGACTATTTCGTCCCGCAAGAAGTCCGGGAAACTGAAAAACCTGATCGCCGAACTCGAGGCCAACCCGCTGCCTGACTCGCTGACCGGCATCGGTCACACGCGCTGGGCGACCCACGGCGGCCCGACGGACCAGAACGCCCACCCGCACCTGGCCGATGAGGGCAAACTGGCCCTGATCCACAACGGCATCATCGAAAACTTTGCCGAGCTCAAGCTGGAACTCGTGCGCAAGGGCGTGGAGTTCCAGTCCGAAACCGACACCGAAGTTGCTGCCGCGCTGCTGGGCGACATCTACCGCAACCAGCTCCACGGCGGCTCGGCCAAGGGCGACCTCACCAAGGCCATGCAGCTCGCCTGCCAGCGCTTGGAAGGCGCCTTCACGCTGCTCGCCGTCCACGCGGACCAGCCCGACATCGTGGTGGCCGCCCGCCGCAACTCCCCGCTCGTCGTCGGCCTCGGCGACGGCGAGAACTTCCTCGGCTCCGACGTCTCCGGCTTCATCGACTACACCCGCCGCGCCGTCGAACTCGGCCAGGACCAGATCGTCACGATCACCGCCGACACCGTGGAAATCACGGACTTCTACGGCGCCCCGGCCGAAGGTAAGGAATACCACGTCGACTGGGATCCGGCCTCCGCGGAAAAGGGCGGCTTCCCGTCCTTCATGGAAAAGGAAATCCACGACCAGCCCAACGCCGTGCTGCAGACCCTGCTGGGCCGCTCGGACATCAACGGCAGGCTGACCCTCAACGAGCTCCGAATCGATCCGGAACTGCTCAAGAACGTCAACAAGATCATCGTCCTGGCCTGCGGTACCTCCGCCTACGCCGGACAGGTCGCCAGGTACGCGATCGAGCGCTGGTGCCGGATCCCCACCGAGGTGGAGCTCTCGCACGAATTCCGCTACCGCGACCCGATCGTCGACGAGAACACCCTGATCGTCTCGATCTCCCAGTCCGGCGAGACCATGGACACCCTGATGGCCGTCCGCTACGCCAAGGAACAGGGCGCCAAGACGGTCTCGATCTGCAACACCAACGGTTCCACGATCCCGCGCGAATCCGACGCCGTGCTCTACACCCACGCCGGCCCGGAAA
This sequence comes from Arthrobacter ginsengisoli, assembly GCF_031456935.1. Lineage (NCBI taxonomy): Bacteria > Bacillati > Actinomycetota > Actinomycetes > Micrococcales > Micrococcaceae > Arthrobacter > Arthrobacter ginsengisoli. The sequence goes on from NZ_JAVDVQ010000005.1 coordinate 49,444, forward strand.
TCGCCGTCGCCTCCACGAAGGCCTTCCTGGCGCAGATCACCGCCGCCTACCTCCTGGGCCTCTACCTGGCCCAGCTGCGCGGCAACAAGTTCCAGGGCGAGATCAAGGACGTCCTCGCGGACCTCAACAAGATCCCCGCGAAGATCCAGCAGATCCTCGATAACCAGGCGCAGATCAAGGAACTCGGCGAGTCCATGGCCGACGCCAAGTCCGTGCTGTTCCTGGGCCGCCACGTCGGCTTCCCGGTGGCGATGGAGGGCGCGCTCAAGCTCAAGGAGCTCGCCTACATCCATGCCGAGGGCTTCGCCGCCGGCGAACTCAAGCACGGCCCGATCGCGCTGATCGAGGAGGGCCAGCCGGTCGTCGTGGTGGTTCCCTCGCCCCGCGGCCGCGACTCGCTGCACGCCAAGGTTGTCTCCAACATCCAGGAAGTCCGGGCCCGCGGCGCCAAGACGATCGTGATCGCGGAAGAAGGCGACGAGGCCGTCAAGGCCTACGCCGAGCACGTCTTCTACATCCCGGAGACCCCCACCCTGCTGGCGCCGCTGCTGACCACGGTCCCGCTGCAGATCTTTGCCCTGGCCCTGGCCTCCGCCAAGGGTTACGACGTCGACCAGCCTCGCAACCTGGCCAAGAGCGTGACCGTAGAATAACGCCATGATTGTTGGCATTGGCGTAGACGTCGTAGACATTGAACGGTTCGGCCGGCAGCTCGAGCGCACCCCCGGGCTGCGCGACCGGCTGTTCGTCCCCGCGGAACGCGAACTGAACACCCGGTCCCTGGCCGCCCGGTTCGCCGCCAAGGAGGCCGTGGCCAAAGTCCTCGGCGCCCCGGCCGGCATGAACTGGCAGGACTGCTGGATCGGGCTGGACCAGAACGGGCCCACCGTCCAGGTCAAGGGCACGGTGCTGGCCGTCGCGGAGTCGAAGGGCGTCAAACGCTGGCACCTCTCGATGAGCCACGACGGCGGCATCGCCACGGCGACCGTCATCGCCGAAGGCTGACTATTACGGGCCCGGCTAAAGCCGGACTTTCCCGCAGCGACTGCACCGCGAATGGACTGGAACCATGATCAGCGCCTACACCGGAACCCAGATACGAGAGACTGAAAAGAGCTTTCTGGACAACGGTGTGGGCGCTGTTCTGATGCAGCGCGCCGCCTACGGCCTGGCCAATGCGGTGGTCCGCGAACTGCGCGGCGGCCGGCAGCGGCTCTACGGCGCCAGCGTCACGGTACTCGCCGGCAAGGGCAACAACGGCGGCGACGGGCTTTTCGCGGCCGCCATGCTGGCCCGCCGCGGCCTGCGGACGACGGCGGTGCTCACCGCGGGCGACGCCCACCCGGAAGGACTCGCGGCCTTTAAGAAGGCCGGCGGCCGGGTGGTCCGCCTGACGCCGGAGAACATGGCAGAGGCGACGGCGGCCGCCGCGGCATCCGGCGTCGTCATAGACGCAGTCCTCGGCACCGGCGCGCAGGGCGGGCTGCGGGGCCCCGCCGCGGAGCTGGTCGAAGCGCTGGGACGTGCCCGTCCCGGACTGGTCGTGGCCTGCGACATTCCCAGCGGCGTGGACGCCGACACCGGCGAAGCCCACGCCCCCGTGCTCCGCGCCGAGCTGACCGTGACCTTCGGGGCGGCCAAGGCCGGGCTGCTGGCCGATCCCGGGGCGGACTTTGCCGGCCGGGTGCAGGTTGTCCCCATCGGCATCGAAGCCGGGCTCCCGTGGCCCGCCCTGTGCCGCTTTGAGGCCGGGGATCTTTCCGCCCTGCTGGCCAGACCGGAGCGGCGGGCGCACAAGTACTCCAGGGGAGTGCTCGGGGTGGTCGCAGGCTCCAGCGCTTATCCCGGCGCAGCTGTGCTGGCCTGCAAGGGCGCCCTGGCAGCCGGCGCCGGCATGGTGCGTTACCTCGGCCCGCCGGACGTCGCAGATCTCGTCCGCCAGGCGTGTCCTGAGATTGTCTGCAGCGCCGGAACCGTGGCCGGGACGCACGTCCAGGCCTGGCTCGTGGGCTCCGGGCTGGATGACTCCGATGAGCAGCAGTTGCAGCGCGCCCGCGACGCCGCAGACTCGGGCCTGCCGACGATTGCCGACGCCGGCGCATTGCCGGCCCTGCCTGATGTGCTGGCCCCGCAAGTAATCCTGACGCCCCACGCCGGCGAACTGGCGTCATTGCTCCAGCGCCTCGGGGTTGGCCTGGACCGCGCGGCGGTGGAGGCATCCACGCTAAGCGCCGTGCGGCGGGCTGCGGGCCTGACGGAAGCCACGGTGCTGCTGAAGGGAGCGACCACCCTCGTTGCCTCGCCCTTCCAGGACTTCTACAGCCAGGCCGAGGGCACACCCTGGATGGCCACGGCAGGAAGCGGCGACGTGCTGGCAGGGGTTATCGGTGCACTGCTTGCCCGGCTGGGTGCCGACGTCGGCCATTTCGCTGAACGTGGCATCGATCCGGACGCACGATGGGGGGCTATCGCCGCAATGGCCGCCAGCGTCCACGGCCGCGCCGGGAGCCTCGCCTCCGCTGGCGGACCGGTGACCGCCAGTGCCATTTCCGACGCCGTCCCGGAGGTGCTGCGGACGATGTGATGCAGAGCGGGTGAAACGTCCCGATCGGGATGATAACCCTACTTACCAGTAGTCTGTCTAGAGATTGTCCGCATATGCACGAGGAGAACACATGGAAGTCTGGCCCGGAACGGCTTACCCGCTGGGAGCTACTTTTGACGGCACTGGCACCAACTTTGCCCTGTTCAGCGAGCGTGCCGAGCGGGTGGAGCTGTGCCTCCTCGCCGATGACTTGAGCGAGACCCGGCTTGAACTGACCGAGGTCGACGGCTACGTCTGGCACTGCTACCTGCCGCACATCCAGCCGGGACAGAAGTACGGCTACCGGGTCCACGGCGCCTACGAGCCGGAGCGCGGCGACCGCTTCAACCCGAACAAGCTGCTCCTCGACCCGTACGCGAAGGCCATCCAGGGCCAGATCGACTGGGATCCGGCACTCTTCACCTACGAGTTCGGCAACCCCGACTCCCGGAACGACAGCGACTCGGCCCCGCACACCATGCACGGCGTGGTGATCAACCCGTTCTTCGAATGGGACGGTGACCGCCAGCTGCGGATCCCCTACCACGAATCGGTCATCTACGAGGCCCACGTCAAGGGCCTGACCGAGCTGCACCCGGAGGTTCCCGAAGCCCAGCGCGGCACGTATGCCGGAGTGTCGCACCCGGCGGTGATTGACCACCTGAAGAAGCTCGGCGTCACCGCGATCGAGCTCATGCCGGTCCACCAGTTCGTCAACGACGGCACGCTCGAGGAGAAGGGCCTCAACAACTACTGGGGCTACAACACCATCGGCTTCTTCGCCCCGCAAAACACCTACAGTTCCTCCGGCGACGTCGGCCACCAGGTCCAGGAGTTCAAGGCCATGGTCCGCGAGCTGCACAAGGCCGGCATGGAGGTGATCCTGGACGTGGTCTACAACCACACCGCGGAAGGCAACCACCTCGGTCCCACGCTGTCCTTCAAAGGCATCGACAACCAGGCCTACTACCGCCTCGTCGACGACGACCTGAAGCACTACATGGACTACACCGGCACCGGCAACTCGCTCAACGTCCGGCACCCGCACTCGCTCCAGCTGCTGATGGACTCCCTGCGCTACTGGGTGCTGGAGATGCACGTCGACGGCTTCCGCTTCGACCTCGCCTCCACGCTGGCCCGTGAGTTCTACGACGTCGACAAGCTGTCCACCTTCTTCGAACTCATCCAGCAGGACCCGGTGGTCTCCCAGGTGAAGCTGATCGCAGAGCCCTGGGACATCGGCCCGGGCGGCTACCAGGTGGGTAACTTCCCGCCGCAGTGGACCGAATGGAACGGCAAATACCGCGACACGGTCCGCGACTTCTGGCGCGGCGAGCCCTCCACGCTGGGCGAATTCGCCTCCCGCCTGACGGGCTCGGCGGACCTGTACGAAAGCTCGGCGCGGCGCCCTGTGGCCTCGATCAACTTCGTCACCGCCCACGACGGCTTCACCATGCGCGACCTCGTCTCCTACAACGAGAAGCACAACGACGCCAACGGCGAGGGCAACAACGACGGCGAATCACACAACCGGTCCTGGAACTGCGGCGCAGAGGGCGACACCGACAAGGACACCGTCCTGACCCTCCGTGCCCGCCAGCAGCGCAACTTCATCGCCACCCTGCTGCTCTCGCAGGGTGTCCCGATGCTGCTGCACGGTGACGAGCTTGGCCGCACCCAGCAGGGCAACAACAACACCTATTGCCAGGACTCCGAGCTGAGCTGGGTCCACTGGGAGGCCATGGACCAGCCGCTGGTGGAGTTCACCGCCGTCGTCAACAAGATCCGGCACGACCACCCGACGTTCCGGCGCAGCCGCTTCTTCGACGGCCGACCGGTACGCCGCGGCGAGGGCGAGAAGCTGCCGGACATCGTCTGGCTGAAAACGGACGGCACCGAAATGCTGCCGGAGGACTGGGACAGCGGTTTCGGCCGGACCATCGGCGTGTTCTACAACGGCCACGGCATCCAGGAGCAGGACTCCCGCGGCCGCCGGATCACCGATGACAGCTTCCTGCTCGCTTTCAACGCCCACGACGACGACGTGGACTTTGCGCTGCCGGCGGAGGAGTACTCAAAGTTCTGGGACGTCTTGGTGGACACCGCGGACCAGGCAGACACCGAGCAACCGCTCAAGGCACGGTCGGTGCTGAAACTCGCCGCCAAGTCCATGGTGGTGCTCCGTGCCCACTCCGGCCCCGAGGTGGAAGTGGATTACTCCGCGGCCGCTTCGCTCGCCGCGATGGCCGAACACGAGGACGCCGAGCACGGGGCGGCACGTCCCGCCGCAGCCGATCCGGCGGAGCCGGCTCCCAAGGTCGCGGCGGAACCCGCTCCCAAGGTCGTGGCGGAACCCGCACCGGTACCGGTTCCGGAGGCCGCGGCGGACCACGCTCCCGAGGCCCCGGCGTCGAAGCCGGCCGCGAAACCCGCTGCCAAGGGTTCGGCCAAGGGCTCCGCCAAGGCCGCCTCGAAGGGCTCTGGAAAAAAGTCGGAGGCTGACAAGCCGAAGACGCCGAAGGGGCCGGCCAAATGAGGACTCCCGTCTCCACCTACCGGCTGCAGATCCGGCCCGGCTTCACGCTCCAGGATGCCGCCGAGACCGTGCCCTACCTGAAGTCACTCGGCGTGGACTGGATCTACCTCTCGCCGATCCTGACCGCGGAGAAGGGCTCGGACCACGGCTATGACGTCACCGACCCCGCCGCGATCGATCCGGACCGCGGCGGTCCCGAGGGCCTGATCGCGGCGTCGAAGGCGGCACGGGAGGCCGGCATGGGCGTGCTCGTCGACATTGTGCCCAACCATGTCGGCGTCGCCACCCCCGCCCAGAACCCGTGGTGGTGGTCCCTGCTCCAGGAGGGCCGGCAGTCCCGCTACGCCCCGGCGTTCGACGTCGACTGGGACTTCGGCGGCGGCCGGATCCGGATCCCCGTGCTGGGATCGGACTCCGACGTCGACGCGCTGGAAATCAGGGATGGCGAGCTGCGGTACTACGACCACCGCTTCCCGCTCGCGGCGGGAAGTTACGCCGAGGGGGATGACCCCCGCGAGGTCCACGACCGGCAGTACTATGAGCTGATCGGCTGGCGCCGGGCGGACAACGAGCTGAACTACCGCAGGTTCTTCGCGGTCAACAGCCTCGCCGGCATCCGCGTCGAGGTCCCGGAGGTCTTCGATGAGGCCCACGCCGAGATCGTCCGCTGGTTCCGCGACGGGCTGGTCGACGGACTGAGGATCGACCACCCGGACGGCCTGGCCGACCCGGAAGGCTACCTGCGCGGGCTCCGGGAAGTCACGGGCGGCAGCTACCTGCTGATCGAGAAGATCCTCGAGCCCGGCGAGGTGCTTCCCGCCGGCTTCGATTGCGAGGGAACCACCGGCTACGACGCCCTCGCGGACGTGGACCGGCTCTTCGTTGACCCCGCCGGGCAGGAAACGCTCGACACCCTCGACGCCCAACTGCGCGGCGGCTCGCCCGCCGACTACGAGGAAATGATCCGGGGCACCAAGCGCCGGATCACGGACGGCATCCTGCACTCCGAGATGCTCCGGCTGGCGCGGCTGGTGCCGCCCGGCGCGGGCCTCACGGTCGAAGCGGCTGCCGACGCGCTGTCCGAAATCATTGCTGCCTTCCCGGTCTACCGCAGCTACCTTCCGGAGGGCGCCGACGTCCTGCGGGAGGCGTGCGGACTGGCCGTCCGGCGTCATCCCGGGCTGGCCGACGCCGTCGGGCTGTTGCTGCCGCTGCTGCTGGACGCCGGTCCGGAGGACGGCGCCGAGCTGGGGCGCCGCTTCCAGCAGACCTCCGGCATGGTCATGGCCAAGGGCGTGGAAGACACCGCGTTCTTCCGTTACACCCGGCTGGGCACGCTGACGGAGGTCGGGGCCGATCCCACCGAGTTCGCCGTCGCGCCGGAGGAGTTCCATCACCGGATGACCCGCCGGCAGGCCGAGCTCCCGCTGTCGATGACCACGCTGAGCACGCACGACACCAAACGCAGCGAAGACACCCGCGCCAGGATCTCGGTGCTCGCGGAGCTGGCGGGCGAGTGGACAGCCGCCCTGGCCCGGCTGCAGGACCTGGCGCCGCTGCCCGACGGGCCGCTGGCGAACCTGCTGTGGCAGGCCGTTGCGGGTGCCTGGCCCGCGGACCGTGAACGGCTTCAGTACTTCGCGCGGAAGGCGGCCCGCGAGGCCGGCAACTCGACCGACTGGCTGGACCCGGACGAGGCCTTCGAGAAGCAGCTCGCAGCCGCCGTCGACGCGGCCTTTGACAACCCCGCGGTCCGTGCCGAACTGGAATCCCTGGTGGAGCTGCTGGCGCCCTACGGTGCCGTCAACTCACTGGGGGCCAAGCTGGTGCAGCTGACCATGCCCGGGGTCCCGGATGTCTACCAGGGCACCGAGTTCTGGGACCGCTCGCTGACGGATCCGGACAACCGCCGGCCGTTCGACTACGCCGCCCGGCGCGCGGCGCTGGCAGCGCTCGACGCCGGCGACCGCCCGGCGTCGTACACCGACGACGCCGCGAAACTGCTGGTCACCTCGCGGGCGCTGCGCCTGCGCCGGGACCGCCCGGAGCTGTTCACGGGCTACCGCCCCGTCGCGGCCACCGGGCCGGCCGCCGGGCACCTGATCGGCTTTGACCGCGGCAGCGCCGCGGCCGCCGGGGCCCTCACGCTCGCTACCCGGCTGCCCCGCGGACTGGAGCGGCAGGGCGGCTGGCAGGACACCGCCGTCGAACTCGCCGTGGACATGGCGGACGAGCTGACCGGGAACACCTTCGCCGCCGGCTCCGTGCCGCTGGCCGACATCCTCGGCGCCTACCCGGTGGCGCTGCTGGTGCCCACCTCCTGACCGCACGTCCTGACCTCACCTCCTGACCGCACCGACTGACAAAACCCGCACCGGGGAACGGAAGAACGCCATGACTTTGCCTGCACAGGGAACCGACCGCTTCAACGTCTGGGCGCCGGACGCGCACACCGTCACGCTGCTCGCCGCCGGCCGGGAGTACCCGATGAGCCGGCTTCCCGGCGACGGCCCGGACGGCGGCGGGTGGTGGGCCGCGGCGGACGCCCCGGCCGCCGGGGAGGTGGACTACGGCTACCTGCTCGACGGGGACACCACACCGCTGCCGGACCCCCGGTCGCGGCGGCAGCCCGGGGGCGTCCACGCCCTGTCCCGGACCTTCGACGCCGGCAGCCACGCGTGGGCGGACGGGCAGTGGCAGGGCCGCGGGCTGCAAGGCGGTGTGATCTACGAGCTGCACCTGGGCACGTTCACGCCCGAGGGCACGCTGGATGCGGCGATCGGGAAGCTCGGCTACCTCGTGGAGCTCGGCATAGATTTCGTGGAGCTGCTGCCGGTGAACGGCTTCAACGGCACCCACAACTGGGGCTACGACGGCGTCCTCTGGTACGCCGTGCACGAAGGCTACGGCGGACCCGCCGCGTACCAGCGCTTCGTCGACGCCGCCCATGCCGCCGGGCTGGGCGTCATCCAGGACGTGGTCTACAACCACCTCGGACCCAGCGGAAACTACCTCGGACGCTTCGGGCCGTACCTGAAACCGGGGGAGGGCAACACCTGGGGCGACTCGGTGAACCTCGACGGCCCCGGCTCCGACGTCGTGCGCCGCTACATCCTCGAGAACGCCGCCATGTGGCTGCGGGACTACCACGTGGACGGGCTGCGGCTCGACGCCGTGCACGCCTTCAAGGACGAGCGGGCCGTCCACCTGCTTGAGGAGTTCGGGGCGCTCGCGGACGAGATCGCCGCCGGGACCGGCCGCCCGGCCACGATGATCGCCGAGTCGGACCTCAACGATCCGCGGCTGCTCTACCCGCGGGACGTCAACGGCTACGGCCTCGCCGGGCAGTGGAGCGATGACTTCCACCATGCCGTGCACGTCAACGTCAGCGGTGAGACGACCGGCTACTACGAGGATTTCGGCTCCATCGGCGCGCTGGCGAAGGTCCTGGTGGACGGCTTCTTCCATGACGGCAGCTACTCCAGCTTCCGCGGCCGGCACCACGGCCGGCCCATCAACACGTCCCTGGTCCACCCGGCAGCCCTCGTGGTCTGCAGCCAGAACCACGACCAGATCGGCAACCGGGCCACGGGCGACCGGCTGTCCCAGACCCTGGGCTACGGGCAGTTGGCGCTTGCCGCCGTCGCAACCCTGACGTCGCCGTTCACGCCGATGCTCTTTATGGGGGAGGAATACGGCGCCAGCACGCCGTGGCAGTTCTTCACCTCGCACCCGGAACCGGAACTTGGGAAGGCCACCGCGGAGGGACGGATCCGGGAGTTCGAGCGGATGGGCTGGGACCCCGCCGTCGTGCCCGACCCGCAGGACCCGGAGACGTTCACCCGTTCCCGGCTCAACTGGGCCGAAGCCGCCGAGGGCGACCACGCCCGCCTGCTGGACTTGTACCGGAAGCTGATCGCGCTGCGGCGTTCGACGCCGGAGCTTGCCGGCCTCGGCTTCGAGGACACCGCGGTGGCCTTCAGCGAGGCCGACCGCTGGCTCCGCCTGCGCCGCGGCAGCGTGGAGGTGGCGATGAACTTCTCCGCCGAACCGCGCCGGATCGCCGTTTCCGGCTCCTCGGTGGCCCTCGCCACCGACGACGGCGTGCTCCTGGAGGGCGGCCAGCTCGCCCTGCCCGGCCACAGCGCCGCCATCATCTCCAAATAGGACAGGATAGTACGTATGACTTATGTTGCAGCAGAGACCCGGTATGACTCCATGCCCTACCGCCGCGTGGGCCGCAGCGGGTTGAAGCTCCCGGCCATTTCGCTTGGCCTGTGGCACAACTTCGGCGACGACAAACCGTTCGAGACCCAGCGGGCCATCCTGCGCCGGGCCTTCGACCTGGGCGTCAACCACTTCGACCTGGCGAACAACTACGGGCCGCGGGCCGGATCCGCGGAGACCAACTTCGGCCGCCACCTCAGGGATGACTTCGCGCCCTACCGCGACGAGCTCATCATCTCGACCAAGGCCGGCTACGACATGTGGCCGGGCCCGTTCGGCGAATGGGGCTCCCGCAAATACCTGCTCGCCAGCCTGGACCAGTCGCTGAACCGGATGGGCCTGGACTACGTGGACATCTTCTACAGCCACCGTCCGGACCCGGAAACGCCGATGGAAGAGACCATGGGCGCCCTGGACTCCGCCGTCCGCTCCGGCAAGGCCCTGTACGCGGGCATCTCCTCCTACACGCCGGAACAGACCCTGGAGGCCGCCCGGATCCTGAAGGGGCTCGGCACCCCGCTGCTGATCCACCAGCCGAGCTACTCCATGCTGAACCGCTGGACGGAAAACGGCAGCCCCAACCTGTACGAGGCGCTGGACCAGGTGGGGGCCGGCTCGATCGCGTTCTCGCCGCTGGCGCAGGGCATGCTCACCGACCGCTACCTGAACGGGATCCCGGCCGATTCACGCGCCGCGCAGGAGAAGTCGCTGGACGAAAACAGCATCACGGAGGACAAACTGGACCGGGTGCGGGGCCTGCACCGGATCGCCGAGGGCCGCGGGCAGACCCTCGCGCAGCTGGCCATCGCCTGGATCCTGCGCGAGCAAAGCAAGGGCTCGTCCGTGACCTCCGCGCTGGTCGGCGCGTCCAGCGTCCGGCAGCTGGAGGACACCCTGTCGGCGATCAACAACCTCGACTTCACCGCCGCTGAGCTGACGGCGATCGACGAGTTCGCCGTCGAGTCCGACATCAATCTGTGGGCCCAGAAGTAGCCGGCCGCCCCCTCAAGTAACACAATCGGCACCGGCGGGCGGGAACAAGCAGCCCGCCGGTGCCGTTGACTAGAATACTAAGGGCGCCGTACGGCGCCATGCCCGTCAGCCGCCGCCGCGCATCAGAGCGCGGCCGTGCCGGGCATTGAAGTTTGTTCCCAAAGGAGTTCCGTGTCTTCACATCCGATTCGTGTTGCAATCGTCGGCGTAGGTAACTGTGCCACTTCACTGGTCCAGGGCGTTGAGTACTACCGGGATGCCGACCCCAAGGCCACGATTCCGGGGCTGATGCATGTCGAGTTCGGCCAGTACCACGTCAACGACGTCGAGTTCGTCGCCGCCTTCGACGTCGACGGCAAGAAGGTGGGCCTGGATCTGGCCGACGCCATCCTGGCGAGCGAAAACAACACCATCAAGATCGCCGACGTCCCGCCGACCGGCGTCACCGTCCAGCGCGGCCCGACCCTGGACGGGCTCGGCAAGTACTACCTCGAGACCATCGAGCAGTCCGCGGAAGAGCCGGTCGACGTCGTCCAGGCCCTCAAGGACGCCAAGGCCGACGTGATGGTCTGCTACCTGCCGGTCGGGTCGCAGGAAGCCGCGGAGTTCTACGCCCAGTGCGCGATCGACGCCGGGGTTGGCTTCGTCAACGCCCTGCCGGTCTTCATCGCCGGCACCAAGGCCTGGGCGGACAAGTTCACCGCCGCCGGTGTCCCGATCGTGGGCGATGACATCAAGAGCCAGATCGGTGCCACCATCACGCACCGCGTCATGGCCAAACTGTTCGAGGACCGCGGCGTCACCCTGGACCGCACGTACCAGCTGAACGTCGGCGGCAACATGGACTTCAAGAACATGCTGGAACGTGACCGCCTCGAGTCCAAGAAAATCTCCAAGACGCAGGCCGTCACGTCCAACGTGGAAGCCGACATCGCGCCGCGCGACGTCCACATCGGCCCGTCGGACTACGTCCAGTGGCTCGATGACCGCAAGTGGGCCTTCGTCCGCCTCGAGGGCCGCAACTTCGGCGACGCCCCGGTGTCGCTCGAATACAAGCTTGAGGTCTGGGACTCGCCCAACTCCGCCGGCGTGATCATCGACGCCATCCGCGCCGCCAAGATCGGCCTGGACCGCGGCATCGGCGGACCGCTGCTGTCGGCGTCGAGCTACTTCATGAAGTCCCCGCCGGAGCAGTTCAACGACGACCTCGCCCGCGACAAGGTCGAGGCCTTCATCCGCGGCGACCTCGAGCGCTAACCCCGCCTCCTCCGCCCCCGGTTGCCCTATCACTTTTGGTGCCCAAACCCCTGGTTTGGCCGCCAAAAGTGATAGGGCAACGGGCGTTTAACGGGGGCGCAGGGCGGCGCGCACCCGGAGAACCGCGCCGCGGAAGTCATCGGCCAGATCGTCGGCGTTGAACTTGAAATAACGCCAGCCGGCCGCGTTGAACGATTCGTCGCGGCGGTTGTCGCGGGACTGTTGTTCGCGCGTGCGGTGATGGCCGCCGTCGTACTGGATGGCGATCCGTTGGCGCCGGTAGCCGAGGTCCGCAGCGGGGGAGTAGGGGTCACCCGGCACAATCCGAAGCTGCAACTCGGGCTCCGGGAGCCCGGCCCCGGTCAACGCCAGGCGAAGGACCGTTTCCGGCGCGGAGTCGGAGCCCGGCCGGATCAGCTCGAGGGCCTGGCGGGCCTTCACGATTCCCTTCAGTTTCGGATGCCGTCTTAGCATCGCCGCAAGCTGGGGACGTGTCGCCCAGGGCTCCGTGCGGCCCTCGAGCTCAGGGCGGGGCTGCCGCACCAACTGGTCGCCCACCGCCACGAGATCGGTCAGGGGCAGGATCCGGGCAAGGTCCAGCCAGGTCCGGGCCGGCGTTGAAATCCGGATTCCGTCCCAGACCATGAGCTCGTCGTTGAACGCCAGGACGGTATGTCCGACTACACCCTCTCGCCGGACCGGCGGCAGCGCCCTGGGTTTGCTGAGATGCAGTTCCTGGCAACCGCGGAACCACGACGGGAGCCACAGGCCCAGCAACATTGCGGCCGTGAGGTGCGATATCCACGCGCCCGGCGTCGCGGCCGACAGGGCACGGGCCAGGCCGCGGAGTTCAAATTCCCAGCCGGTAGGCAGATAGATCAGCCGGCCGGCCGTCGCGAGATCGGAGGCGCGGAGCCGGGAGCTGCCCAGGGTGGCAGCCCGGGCCTCATAGACCGTGAACGGGGCTGAGGCGAGGTGGGCCGGCAGGGCTGCTGGTGGGTGCATGCGGACCATTCTTATCCCAACGCCGGATCCCCGCTCCGGTTATCCACAAGGACCCGTTGCGCTATCACTTTTGGTCGGCATTCCGCCGAAATGACCCCCAAAAGTGATAGCGCAACGGGAGGTGGGAGGGGCTGGGGAGGGGCTGGGGAGGGGCTAGAAGAGGCCGACGGGGTTGCCGGCGGCGTCGACGTCCATGCGCATCGCCGCGGGCACCCGGGGCAGTCCAGGCATCGTCATGACCGCGCCGGTGAGGGCCACGATGAAGCCGGCGCCCGTCTTCGGAATGAGGTCGCGGACGTGCACGGTGAAACCCTTCGGGGCGCCGAGCCTGCTCGCGTCGTCGGTGAAGGAATACTGCGTCTTCGCCATGCAGACCGGGAAGCCGGACCAGCCGTTCTTCTCGATCTCCGCGAGCCGCTTGAGCGCCGGAACGGAGAAATCCACTCCGTCGGCGCCGTAAATTTCCTGCACGATCGTCCGGATCTTGTCCTCCACGGACATCTCCAGCGGATACAGGTGCCGGAAGGTATGCGGCGCATCAACCGCCGCGGCAACCTTGGCGGCGAGTTCATCGCCGCCGTCGCCGCCTCCGCCGCGGCCCCAGACATCGGCCACGGCCGCCTGGACGCCCGCCGCGGCGCACCATTCCAGCAGCCAGTCCAGCTCCTCCCGGGTGTCCGTGGCGAACCGGTTGATCGCCACCACCGGGGTGATGCCGAATTTCTCCACGTTCCGCACATGGCGCTGAAGATTCACGACGCCGGCGGCCAGCGCGTCCACGTTGGGCTCCCTGAGCTGGTCCTTGGGGACGCCGCCGTGCATCTTCAGGGCCCGGATCGTCGCGACCACCACGACGGCGGACGGGGCGACGTCGGCGACGCGGGACTTGATGTCCATGTACTTTTCCGCGCCCAGGTCGGCGCCGAAGCCGGCCTCGGTGACGACGATGTCCGCCAGGCTGCGGGCGGTCTGGGTCGCGATCAGGGAGTTGCAGCCATGGGCGATGTTGGCGAACGGCCCGCCGTGGACCAGGGCCGGGGTCCCGGCGATGGTCTGCACCAGGTTCGGTTTGAGGGCGTCCCTGAGCAGCATGGTCAGGGCCCCCTGGACACCCAGCTGGGCCACGGTGACCGGCTGCCGGTCGTACGTGTAGCCGAAGGTGATCCGGCCGAGCCGTTCCCGCAGGTCGGCCAGGTCGGTGGCGAGGCAGAACACCGCCATGATCTCCGAGGCCACGGTGATGTCGAAGCCGTCCTGCCGGGGGGTGCCCTGCGTCGGGCCGCCGAGGCCGATCACGACCTCGCGCAGGGACCGGTCGTTCATGTCCAGCACCCGTTTGAACGTCATCCGGCGCGGGTCGATGTTCAGTTCATTGCCCTGGTAGATGTGGTTGTCCACGAGGGCCATCAGGGCGTTGTTCGCCGAGGTGACGGCGTGGAAATCGCCGGTGAAGTGGAGGTTGATCTCGTCCATCGGCAGGACCTGGGAATAGCCGCCGCCGGTGGCGCCGCCCTTCATCCCCAGGATCGGGCCGAGCGACGGTTCCCGCAGCGCGATCATCACCCTGTGGCCGGCCCGGGCCAGGGAATCCGCCAGGCCCACCGTGGTGGTGGACTTGCCCTCGCCGGCGGGGGTGGGCGACATCGCGGAAACCAGCACCACCTTGCCGGGGGCGCGGGAGACACCGCCGGCCTTCGAAGCGGCGAGCCTGGCCGGATCGATCTTTGCCTTGTACCTGCCGTAGAGCTCGAGGGCTTCGGCGTTGATCCCGGCCGCCGCGGCAATCTCCTCGATCGGCCTCATCGTGGCACGCTGCGCGATCTCCAGGTCACTCGGCGCGGCGGTACCGGCGGGAATCGTCGATTCAGACATCGTTGTCCTTTGGCTCGTGGCGCCGGTGGATGTTCCGGCCGGTGGTGGCGGGCCGCTGCTACCGGCCCATGGTTCCGGTTGAGGGCGTGTGGCCCACCGGAATGGTCAGGTTTCCAAAGTACTGGCTGATGGCCGTGTGGTAGCTCTCCAGCGTGACCGCGGCGGTGTGTTGCCAGCCGAATCCCTCCGCGTGCAGGGCGGCCGCGCGGCCCATGTCCGCGCGGGTCGCAGGGTCGTCGTACAGGGCTTCCAGGGCGTCGGCCCAGTCGGCGGCCTTGTGGCCCTCGACGAGCAACCCGGTCCGGCCGTCGAAGATGGCACGGGACAGCCCGCCGACCTTGGTGGCGACCACCGGCGTTCCGCAGGCCTGGGCTTCGAGCGCCACGAGACCGAAGGATTCGCTGTAGGACGGCATCACCACGACGTCGGCGGATCGGAACCAGCCGGCGAGCTTCGGTGCGCTGACCGGCGGATGGTGGGTGACGACGTCGTCCATTCCCGCGGCGCTGATCAGCGCCTTCAAATCGAAGTCCTTGGCCCCGCTGACCGCGCCGAGGATGGTCAGCTGAAGGTCGATGTCCGGACGCCGTGCCCGCAGCAGGGCGGCGGCCTTCACCAGGATCTGCGGACCTTTGAGGCGCTGGATCCGCCCGGCGAACAACAGGTGGAAGCGGCCCGGCGGCACCCCATGGGCGGCCCGGGCCCGGCTGCGGAAGGCCGGGGTGAAGATCTCCAGGTCGACGCCGGGCGGTGCCACATCGATGCGGTCGTTGTCCGCGTGGTAGTGCGAGACCAGTTCCGCCGCTTCGGTGCCCGTGTTGGCGACCAGCCGGGTGGCGCCGTCGACAATCCGCTGCTCGCCGTCCTCGCGCCGGCGCGGCTCGCGCTGCTCACCGGCGACCAGCAGCAGGTTCTTCACCTTGGCCATGGTGTGCATGGTGTGGACGAGGGGACGGCCCCAGAGGCTACCGAGCTCGAGCCCGGCCACCCCGGAAACCCAGTAGTGCGAATGGATCACGTCGTAGCGGCCGTGCGGCTGGAGCTGCCGGATCCGGTCGATTTCGGCCACCATGCTGTGCAGCAGTTCGGGCAGTTCCTCCTTGGGCAGCTTCCGGGTCGGACCGGCCAGGACGTTGTGGACGCAGACGCCGGGGGAAGGGTGCTCGACGGCGGCCTGTCCGGCGGACGTGGACCGGGTGAAGATCTCCACTTCGACGCCGGTTTCGGCGAGGGCCGCGGCGAGGGCGCGGATGTACACGTTCATGCCCCCGGCGTCGCCTGACCCGGGCTGCTCCATCGGGGAGGTGTGCAGGGACAGGAAAGCCACACGGCGGACCAGCGACATCTGTCTCCCTCCCTCTCCGGACACGTCCTGGTGGAACACGTCCGGATGGACACGTTGTGGTGAAACCGGTCCCGGTGAAGCGTGCCCCTAAAGGAGCCTGCCGGAACTGCATTTCGATAAAACACTACTCCTGAAGTTCCCGCGGGTTCACAGGCCGGTGGGCGGCGCCGGTCACAGGGCCGGGCGTGCTGCTAACGTGACGGCTGTGAGCACACGCGAAGAAACGGATTCCTCCGTCCCCGGCTGGGACATCCGCCCGGCCACCGGCGCGGACTGGCCGGCGATCTGGGAGATCCTCGAGCCCGTGATCAGGGCCGGCGAGACCTTCACCTGGGACCGGGACACCACCGAGTACCAGGCCGGGGAACGCTGGTTCAACCAGCCGCCGGGCCAGACTTTCGTCGCGGCGGGGCGCGGGGAACTCGACGGGGTCGTTCTTGGCACCGGCGAGCTGCACCCGAACCAGGGCGGCGGCGGAAGCCACGTCGCTAATGCCGGGTACATGGTCCACCCGGCGCACGGCGGCAAGGGCGTGGCCCGTGCGCTGTGTGCCTATTCGCTGGACGCGGCCAGGGCGGCCGGGTTCCGGGCCATGCAGTTCAATGCCGTCGTCGAAAGCAACGTCCGGGCTGTTGCCGCCTGGCAGTCCATGGGTTTTGAGGTGCTGGCGACCATTCCGGAGGCATTCCTGCACCCGCGGCTGGGCTACGTGGGCCTGCACCTGATGTACCGCAGGCTTTAGCGGCAACCAGGCTGCCGGCTGACGACATCTGGCGCCGGCGCCTCAGGACTCCCCGGACCAGAGCGTCCCCAGCTCCGGGAAGGCGGCCTCGTAGCCGGCCATCAGCTGGTCCGCGAGGTCCGCGGAGTCGACCAGCGGGTGCCCGGCGAAGGCCGCGCGCGCCGCGTCCCGGCGGCCAGGCCCGGTGGTCCCGGCGCCCCGGCGGGTGGCCGTCACGACGAGCCGTTCGACGTCCTTCACCCGCCGGAGCAGTGCCAGCTGGGCCGGCGCCGGGCGCTCCTGCGGCAGCGGCACGACGCCGTCGGGTGTCACCGTGCAGGGGACTTCGACGACGGCGTCCACTGGCAGTCCCGGAATCGCCGCCGGGGCACCGGCGCCGCCGGTGGTGTTGGGGGTGTTCAGGATCAGCTCCGCCGGACCGCCGCCGGAGAGGGCACGCATGACGGCGAGCGCGACCCGTTCGTAGCCGCCGCCGGCCAGGTCCGTCTCATCCCGGCGCTCGCCGGCGGTGCGGGCCTCGGCGAGGTAGCCCTCTTCGCGGGAACGGCGTGCGGCGTCCCACAGCCGGTAGGCCTCGGGTCCGGCCGCCGCGAGCCGCGGGTACAGCTCGGACTGCTGCCGGTCGATGGACTCCCCGCGGGTCGTCGCGGCGGAGCGGATACCGGCCAGGGCACGCTGCGTCTCGTAGAAGTAATAGAGGTACTCGTTCGGCAGGCACCCCAGTGCCGCCAGGAAGGGCTGCGGAAAGAGGCGGCCTTCCTCGAAGCCGGCCAACGCGCCGGCGTCGGCCAGCAGCCCGGGCAGCACGTCGCGGCCGCCGGACTCCAGCCGGTACAGCCAGCCGAGATGGTTCAGGCCGTAGTAGCCCACGCCGTCGAGCCTGCCCTCAGGAAGCTCGACGCCGGCGGCGCGCGCCGCCCGGTGGACCAGCCCGCTGGCCGAATCGCAGATGCCCACCACCCGGTGGCCGAGCACCGGCACCAGGGCCTCGGTGACAATGCCGGCCGGGTTGGTGAAGTTCAGCAGCCACGCGTCCGGGCAGCGGCGCCGCATCTGTTCTGCGAGTTCGAGCATGCGCGGGATGGACCGCAGGGCGTAAGAGATGCCGCCGGCTCCCGTGGTCTCCTGGCCGAGCAGTCCCAGGTCCAGGGCCACCCGTTCATCGGCGGTGCGGCCGGCCGTCCCGCCGGGGCGGATCGCGGCGAAGACCAGGTCCGTGCCGTCGAGCGCCTCGTCGAGTGAGGTGGTGGCCCGCACCGCGGGACGCGGCGCGGCGCCGGGTGCCTGCCCCGCGAGTGAGGCCAGCACCGCGTTGATGGCGGCGAGGCGGCGCGGATCGACGTCGTACAGCACCAGTTCCCGGACCAGCCCGGCGAAGGGTCCCGCGCAGAGCGCCCGGTAGACCAGCGGTACGCGGAACCCGCCGCCCCCGGCAATCATCAGCCGCATGCCGACAGTCTATGCACAGTGGCCCGTGCCGGCCCGGCCGATGCCTTTCCAGCGGTACCGGGACGGCGTAATGTGCCATACATGGACGCGATGCCGACGCGGCGTTTTGACCCGCTTTCCGCCGTCCGAACCCCGACGGCGGACGGCTTCGACCTGCTGTTGACCGGGACCGTCTTCCAGGACATCATCTTCACCGGGCTGCCGCACCCGCCGGTCGCGGGCACCGAGATCTGGAGCGACGGGATGGGCAGCTGCCCCGGCGGCGTGGCCAACCAGGCCATCGCCGCGGCCCGGCTCGGGCTGCGGACCGGGCTGGCGGCCGCGTTCGGCGACGACGGTTACGGCGACTACAACTGGAAGATCCTGGCCGGCCAGGAACACGTGGACCTGTCACTGTCCCGGCGCGTGCCCGGCTGGCACTCGCCGGTCACGGTGTCGCTCAGTGTGGAGCAAGACCGCTCCATGGTCACGCACGGCCACCCGGCCCCGGTGAGTTCCAGCGAGCTGGTCGGCTGCCCCCCGCCCGCGCTCGCCGCCGTCGCCGAGCTCGGTGAGGCACTGGAACCGTGGGCGCTGGACGCGTACAAGGCCGGCGTCCTGCTGTTCGGCGACGTCGGCTGGGACCCCACCGGCGTCTGGTCCCCCACCCGGCTGGACAACCTGCAGTACTTCCACGCCTTTATGCCGAACCAGCACGAGGCGATGTCCTTCACCGGCCACGACAATCCGTGGGCGGCGCTCTACGCCCTGGCGGAGAAGGTGCCGGTCGCCGTCGTGACCCTGGGGGCGCAGGGGGCAATGGCCGTGGACTCCCAAACGGGCGAAGAGGAGTGGGTGCCCTCGCTGCCGGTGTCCGCGTACGATCCGACCGGGGCGGGCGACTGTTTCGGCGCCGCCTTCATCGTCGGCTGCCTGGCCGGGTGGCCGCTCGGCGACCGCCTGCGCTTCGCCAATCTCTGCGCCGCCCTCGCCGTGCAGGAGGTCGGCGGCTCGCTGGCCGCACCGGGCTGGGGGGACATCGCCGACTGGTGGCAGCGGGCCAACGCCCGGAAGGAACGGCAGAGCAGCCAATGGCTTCGGCGCTACCGCTTCCTTGAGGACATCGTCCGTGATGTGCCGCCGGAAGCGCAGCGGCGGGCGACGGCGACCATCGCGCACCTTTCGGACGCATAGGCCCTTCCCTCCCGGCTCGCCCCCGGGGGGACATGCCCTCCGTCCGGGGCGGGGAATGGACATGGTGGCATTGTGCGCAGGCCCGGGCGCGAACACTGAGCATGTCCCACGGGCGGACGCGGGCGGACAGGGGAGGGCAGGGGTTTGGCTCGCTCTGGACCTGGTGGCCGCTGGACATGTCCCGCGGCCGGGGCGGGGAATGGACATGGTGGCATTGTGCGCAGCCGCGGCCGCGAACACTGAGCATGTCCCACGGGCGGACGCGGGCGGACAGGGGAGGGCAGGGGTTTGGCTCGCCGTGGACCTGGTGGCCGCTGGACATGTCCCGCGGCCGGGGTGGGGAATGGACCTGGTGGCATTGTGCGCAGGCCCGGGCGCGAACACTGAGCATGTCCCACGGGCTGGGGCTGGGGCTGGGGCCGGGGCGGCTGGGGCTGCGGCGGGGCGGGGTGCCGGTGCGGGGCCCGAATTCAGCCCCGCGCGCTGCCACCCCTAGAATCGTTAAGTGACTTACCCAGCAGCAACCGGTGATTTCCGGCCCGTCCCGGAGTCCCTGCCCGCCTATGCCGAGGAACGCTCGGCAGTAATCGACCTCGAAGCCATCCGGCACAACGTCCGGCATCTGGCCGCCGTGGCCTCGCCGGCCCGGGTGATGGCCGTGGTCAAGGCCGACGCGTACGGGCACGGCGCCGTTCCTGTGGCCCGCGCAGCGATCAGCGCCGGCGCCCACTGGCTGGGAACGGCCCACATTTCCGAGGCCCTGGCCCTGCGCGCCGCCGGCATCGAGGCGCCGCTGCTGGCCTGGCTGCACACCCCGGAGAGCAACTTCGCCGCCGCCGTGGCCGCGGGGATCGACGTCGGCTGCTCGGGCTGGGAACTGGAACGCATTGTGGCGGCCGCCCGCGAGCAGGAACGGCCGGCCCGCGTGCACCTGAAAGTGGACACCGGGCTCGGCCGCAACGGGGCGACCCTGGATGCCTGGGACAGCCTCGTCGGCGAAGCCATGGAGTACCAGGACCAGGGCCTGCTGCGGGTGGTCGGGATCTTCTCCCACCTGGCGGTCGCCGACGAACCCGAGCGCCCGGAAACCGACGACCAGCTGGCGGCCTTCCGAGAGGCCCTCGCCATCGCCCAGGACGCCGGCGTCGACCCCGAGGTGCGGCACCTCGCCAACACCCCGGCCACCCTGTCCCGGCCCGACACGCACTTTGACCTCGTCCGCGTCGGACTGGGACTCTACGGGCTCTCGCCCTTCGAGGGGCAGAGCCCGGACGAGCTGGGCCTGCGCCCGGCAATGACCGTCCGCACCGTCGTTTCACACTGCAAGGATGTCCAGGCCGGCCAGGGTGTGTCCTACGGCCTGAACTACCGCACGGGCAGCGCGAGCACCCTGGGCCTGATCCCGCTCGGCTACGCCGACGGCGTCCCGCGGATCGCCACCGGAGGTCCGGTCCGCGTCAGCGGCGTGAACTACCCGGTGGTGGGACGCATCGCGATGGACCAGATGGTGATCGACCTCGGCCCGCTCCACGTGTCAGCCGGCGGGCCCAGCCTTCTCGGCGCCGAGGCGGTGCTGTTCGGCAACGGCGGCGACGGCGGCCCCACCGCAGAAGACTGGGCCCGGGCTGCCGGGACCAACAACTACGAGATCGTCACCCGGATCAGCCCCCGCGTGCCCCGCCGCTACATCAATGAAGAACCCGCCAGCGACGAGAACCGGCCGTGAGCGCGGCGGCCTGGGAACGGAGCCTGGAAGTCCGGACCGCGGACGAGACCCACGCCCTCGCGGCCGGCCTCGGTGCGCAGCTGGAGGCCGGCGACCTGCTGGTCCTGACCGGCGAACTGGGAGCGGGGAAGACCACCTTCACCCAGGGCCTCGGCGAGGGGCTGGGCGTCCGGGCCGGCATCATCTCACCGACTTTCGTGCTGGTCCGCATCCACCCGAACCTTCCCGGCGGTCCGCGCCCCGGCGGCCCCGACCTCGTGCACGTTGACGCGTACCGGCTCGGGTCAGCCTCGGAAATCGACGATATCGACCTCGAAAACACCCTGGACAGCGCCGTGACCGTGGTCGAATGGGGCCGCGGCCGGGTGGAGCACCTGAGCGAGAGCCGACTCGAGGTGGACCTGGTCCGCAGCCTGGGTGCCGTCCCGCACGCCGCGGTCCCCGCCCCGCAAACAGCGCACGCCCCGGAAACCGCCGGGGACATGGCGGCCGCCGGGGATCCCGGCGTGCTGGACTTCGACACTGACGACGACGACGAACCCCGCACGATCGTGATCCGGGGCTTCGGCCCCCGCTGGGTGGACGCGCCCGCCCTGCCCGCGCCCCACACCCCGGAAGGGACCTGATGCTGATCCTTGCCATTGACACCTCGGCCGTGGCCAGCGCCGCGCTCGTCTCCGATGACGCCCCGGAGACGCTCGTGGGCAGCTTCTCCACCGAGGACACCCGGAGCCACGCCGAAGTGCTGGCCCCCGGCATCGAGGCGCTCCTCGCCGAGGCTGGCCTGAGCGGCGCCGACGTCGACGCCGTCGTCACCGGGGTGGGGCCGGGCCCGTTTACCGGCCTGCGCTCCGGCATCGTCACGGCCCGCACCCTCTCATTCGTGTGGGGCAAACCGCTGTACGGACTGATGAGCCTGGATGCCATCGCGCTGGAAGTGGCGGAGTCCACCGCTGCGGCGCCGGAGTTCATCGTCGCCACGGATGCGCGGCGGAAAGAGGTCTACTGGGCCCGGTATGCCCTCACCGGCGCCCAACTGCCGCAGCTCGTGGACGGCCCGCACGTCGGCTACGCCGCGGACCTGCCCGATCTTCCGGTCTACGGCGCCGGCGCGGGCCTCTATGCCGACGTCGTCAAGGCGGTCCCCGAATTCAGCTCCCGCCAACCGGAGGCCCTTTCGCTGGGGCAGTTCGCCCTTGCCCGGCTCGCGGCCGGGGAGCGGCTGCTCGATTCCACACCGCTCTACCTGCGCGAGTCCGACGCCCAGGTTCCCGGGCCGCGGAAGAGGGCGCTGTGAACGCCCCGGCTGGGGATCCCGCCAGCGGCCCCGCAGGGGCGCCGGCGGGTGTGACCCTGCGGGAGATGACCCCGGCGGACATCCCCGCCGTGCATCAACTGGAGCGCAGGCTCTTCCCGGTGGACGCCTGGCCGCTGAAGATGTTCGTCGACGAGCTGGCGCAGGCCGAAACGAGGCACTACCTCGTGGCCGAGCGGGCCGGGACGATCGTGGGCTACGCGGGGCTGATGTGCATCGAGCCGATCTCGGACGTCCAGACCATCGCCGTCGTCCCGGAGCAGGAAGGCCGGGGGATCGGTTCGGCGCTGCTCACCGAACTCATCCGGGAAAGCCGGCGGCGCCGCGCCGCGGACGTGCTCCTGGAGGTCCGGGCCGACAACCCCCGCGCCCAGCAGCTCTACCACCGCTACGGCTTCGAACAGATCCACGTGCGGCGGCGCTACTACCGCGACGGCGTCGACGCGCTGATCATGCGGCTGCGGCTCGGCACGCCCGAACCCGGCACGCCCGAAGCCGGCATCCGCGAAACCGACACCACGCCCAGGGAAGCAGACCGCCCATGAACAGCACCCAGAACGGTGGCCGGCCGCTGGTCCTCGGCATCGAATCCTCCTGCGACGAGACCGGCGTCGGGATTGTCCGCGGCACGCAGCTGCTGACCAACACGGTGTCCTCCTCGATGGAGGAGCATGTCCGGTTCGGCGGCGTGATTCCCGAGATCGCCTCCCGCGCCCACCTGGACGCCTTCGTGCCCACGCTCCGCGAGGCGCTGGCCGAAGCCGGGGTCACCCTGGATGAGATCGACGCGATCGCCGTCACCTCCGGTCCGGGGCTCGCGGGAGCCCTGATGGTGGGCGTCTGCGCGGCCAAGGCGCTCGCCGTCGCCACGGGCAAACCGCTCTACGCGATCAACCACCTCGTCGCGCACGTCGGCGTCGGGCTGCTCCGGACGGACGACGGCGGCCCGCAGGAGATCGGCCCGCAGGGCAACACCCTGCCGGACAACCTGGGCGCCCTGCTGGTCTCCGGCGGGCACACCGAAATCCTGCGGATCCGGAACATCACCGGGGACGTCGAACTCCTCGGGTCCACAATCGACGACGCCGCCGGCGAGGCCTACGACAAGGTGGCGCGCCTGCTGGGCCTCGGCTATCCGGGCGGCCCGGCCATCGACAGGCTGGCACGCGCCGGAAACGCCAAGGCGATCCGCTTCCCGCGCGGCCTCAGCCAGCCCAAATACATGGGGACTGCGGACGAGCCCGGCCCGCACCGCTACGACTGGTCGTTCAGCGGACTTAAGACCGCCGTCGCCCGCTGCGTGGAGCAGTTCGAGGCCCGCGGCGAGCCGGTTCCGGTGGCGGACGTCGCCGCGGCCTTCCAGGAGGCCGTGGTGGACATCATTACGTCCAAGGCGGTGCTGGCGTGCCGGGAGAACGGCATCACCGAACTGCTGCTGGGCGGCGGCGTGGCGGCGAATTCCCGGCTGCGCCAGCTCACCGAACAGCGCTGCAGCGCCGCCGGCATCCGGCTGACCGTCCCGCCGCTGGCCCTGTGCACGGACAACGGTGCCATGGTCGCGGCGCTCGGCGCCCAGCTGGTGATGGCGGGGATCGCGCCGAGCGGTATCGCCTTCGCACCGGATTCCTCGATGCCGGTGACCACCGTCTCGGCCTGACGCGGTCCCGCGGAGCGGTCCCGGGGCCTAGGCTGCGGGGCCCTTGCGCATCTGCTGGACCAGATCCAGTACGACGGCGCGCAGGTCGCCACCGTGTTCCTCCGCCACGCGCCGCTGCCGCTGGTACCCGGAGCCGCGGTCGATGATCTTCAGGACGTCGGCCAGTTCTGCGGTGCAGCCCAGTTTCACCGCGACGGGTTCAAGCCGCGCGACCGTTTCGCGGATGTGGTCGGTGACGAGCTGCTCGTTGCCTGCGGCGTCGAGGATGATGATGGCGTCCAGGCCGTAGCGCGCCGCCCGCCATTTGTTCTCCTGCACATGCCACGGAGGCATGGTGGGGATGGTGCCGCCGTTGTCCAGCGTTGTGGAGAACTCGTCGACGAGGCACTGCGTCAGCGCGGCGATGGCGCCGACTTCCTCCAGCGAGGCCAGGCCGTCGCAGATGCGCATCTCGATGGTGCCGAAATGCGGAACCGGCCGGATGTCCCAGCGGATTTCCGAGAGCGAGTCGATCACACCGGTGGTGAACATGTCCTGGGCATAGGACTCGAAGTCCGCCCAGCTGGCGAACTGGAAGGGCAGGCCGGCCGTCGGCAGCTGTTGGAACATCAGGGCGCGCTGCGAGGCGTAGCCGGTGTCCTCGCCACCCCAGAACGGGCTCGAGGCGGAGAGCGCCTGGAACTGCGGGAAGTAGTTCACGAGGCCATCCAGAACCGGGAGGACCTTGTCCCGGCTGTCCAGGCCCACATGCACGTGGACACCGTAGATCACCATCTGGCGGCCCCACCACTGCGTGCGGTCAATGAGCTTGGCGTAACGCTCCTTGTCCGTCACCGGCTGCAGCTGCGGGGGGCTGAAGGGGTGGCTGCCGGCGCAGAAGATCTCGACGCCCATCGGATCGGTGACGTCACGGACGGCGGCGAGGGAGCTGCTCAGGTCCGCCTTGGCCTCGGCCACGGTGTTGCAGATCCCGGTCACAAGCTCCACCGTGTTCAGCAGCAGCTCCTGCTTGATGTGCGGGTGCTCGTCGTCCTCGTTCAGTTCGGGATGCCTCGCGGCGACACCGCGGAGAACCTCCTTGGCCACCGAGGCCAGCTCCCCGGTTTCCGCGTCGACGAGGGCAAGTTCCCATTCCACACCAAGAGTTGATTGCCTGGATGAAGCGAAATCAATCTTCATGTGGTCCCTTCGTTGTTGCACTGTCCGTATCCATGCCCCGGCCGGCAACGTCATCGGCGGATTCGCCGGACAGTTGGCGGGGCAACGGTGGCTCAAGTCTAGTGCAGGGGCGGCGTGGAGCCGCTGGCCGGACTGCACCCGAAACGTGAAAGTGTTCACAAAAATAATCGGACGGCAACACCGCGTCCGGGAGCGGGCCACGCCGGACCGGCCTGGCGTTTAATGGAGTGGTGCCCATCCTGAACAAAGACATGACCCTCTGCATCTCGCTCTCGGCCCGGCCGAGCAACAACGGGACGCGCTTCCACAACCATCTGTATGAACAGCTCGGCCTGAACTGGATCTACAAGGCCTTCGCCCCGACAGACCTCGCACAGGCGATCGCCGGTGTGCGCGGACTCGGGATCCGCGGCTGCGCAGTGTCGATGCCCTACAAGGAGGATGTCATTGCCCTCGTGGATGTGATGGATCCGTCCGCGAAAGCGATCGACTCGGTCAACACC
Source organism: Arthrobacter ginsengisoli (assembly GCF_031456935.1). Taxonomy (NCBI): domain Bacteria; kingdom Bacillati; phylum Actinomycetota; class Actinomycetes; order Micrococcales; family Micrococcaceae; genus Arthrobacter; species Arthrobacter ginsengisoli. The sequence continues at coordinate 75,007 of NZ_JAVDVQ010000005.1, forward strand.
ATCGTCAACGACGGCGGCACGCTCACCGCCTACAACACCGACTACACGGCGATCGAGCAGCTGCTGCAGCGCAACGCCGTGCCCGCCTCCTATTCGGTGCTGCTGAAGGGCGCCGGCGGCATGGCGAAGGCCACCGCCGCGGCACTGCGCGACGCCGGCTTCCGGAACGTCACCGTAATAGCGCGCAACGAGGAAGCCGGCCGGGCGCTCGCCGGGCTCTACGGCTTCGCCTGGCGCGCCGACGTCGATCCGTCCGCCGCCGGGCGGGCCGACATGATCATCAACGTCACGCCGGTGGGCATGGCGGGCGGCCCGGACGCCGATTCCCTGTCCTTCCCGCCGTCGGCGATCGACGCCGCGACGGTGGTGTTCGACGTCGTCGCGTTGCCGGCCGAGACGCCGCTGATCAAGGCCGCCCGGGCGGCCGGCAAGACCGTGATCACCGGCGCGGAGGTGGCGACCATCCAGGCGCTGGAACAGTTTGTGCTGTACACCGGGATCCGGCCCGGCGACGAGCAGGTCCGGGCGGCCGAGGACTTTATGCGGGCCCAGTAGCCTCCCGGAAACCGGGAATATGGCCAGCCGGCGGCGCCGGTTCTAGACCGGCTGGACCGAAATGGCCACCCGCTCCTCGCCGATCCTGGTGAGGACCAGGGTGGCTGTGTTCTTGCCCCGGCCCTTGTGCCCTCCGGGCAACAACTGTTTGCGCAGTTCCTCCGGGGTGACCGAGGTGCCGCGCTTCTTGATGTCCAGCACTCCGATGCCCTGGTCCTTAACCCAGGCCTTCAGCGCCTTGACGTTGTACGGCATCACCTCCAGGACCTTGTAGGCCCGGGCAAACGGGGTGTCCTGAAGTTCCGGGGCGCAGATGTAGGCGATGTGCTCGTCCACGAGGTGCCCGCCCAGCTGGAGCGCGACATCGGCCACCAGCCCGGCGCGGATGACGGCGCCGTCGGGCTCGTAGAGGTAACCCTCGACCGGACCCACCGGGGCGGCCGGGCCGCCGTCGAAGTCCTCGGCGCTGCTGAGTTCCGACGCGCCCGCGGGGCCGAGCAGCAGGGCGGCCCGCCGGATCCCGGGGCGCCGGACCGCGTTGAACCACAGCGCCACTTCGGTGACGTCCCCGCCCACCGAAACCCACTGGGCTTCGCAGTCCCGGGGCACCGAATCGTGCGGCATGCCCGGGCCCATCTTGACCCCCACGGCCAGGCCGGCTCCGGCCAGGGACTCGACGAAGGACAGCGGAGGGGAGAAGTCCTCCGGATCCCACAGCCGCTTCGTGCCCGACGTGGAGGTGGTCCGGCGTGCCGGGTCGAGCCAGACGCCGTCGATCCCGTCGAGCGCAAACGCCGTCGCATCGGAGTGGACCACGGTGGCGTTCCGGAACGGGATCAGGTTCATGGTGGCGCAGGCGGCGGTGGTCTCGTCCATTTCCACGGCCGTGACCTGGATGTCCAGGGAGGCGAGTGCCATGGCGTCGGCGCCGAGGCCGCAGCCAAGATCCGCAACATGCTGCACGCCGGCTTCCGCGAAGCGCTGCGCGTGCCGGGCCGCCACGGTGAGCCGGGTGGCCTGCTCCAGGCCCGCCTGGGTGAAGATCATCTGCCGGGCGAACTCGCCGAACTTGGCCTCGGCCTTGGTCCGCAGCCGGGACTGGGTGAGCACCGCGGAGACGAGCTCGGGGGAGTGGCCGGCCTTCCGGAGGGAGGCGTTGAGACGGAACGCCTCGTCCTCCCGGTACGGCCCGAGTGATGCCAGCAGCTCCCAGCCCTCGGGGTTGAGGAGCGGGGCAATCTGGTCCTGCGGTGCGTCAGCCATGCAATCAAGCCTAGTTCAGGGCGAGGTTGAGACCGTGCGCCCGATAGGCTTGACGGCATGGAAGACAGCGGCACGGCAACCAGCAGCACGGACGAAAGCTACCAGACGGTCGACGCCGCCCGGCAGGACGCCGACGGCGGCGCTCCCGCCCGCCAGGGACTGGCCCGCTACGCCCGGCCGGCGCTCATCGCCGGCGGCGTTATCGCCGTCGTCTGCGCGGCGCTGCTGGTCATTATCTTCCTCCTGGATTCCTTCAACGCCACGGTCTACTCGGTCGGCGGCAAGGCCGTCACGGACGCCACCGACGAGGCGAAGGCGATCCGCGAGAGCTACGCCGGGGTCCGCGCCGGCGGCGTCGTCTTCCTCGTCTTGGGCTTTGTCCTGGCCGCGGCCGGCGGCCTGGTGCTGTACCGGCACCGGAACGAGGCGGGTTCCGACGACGGGGAGACCGGTGAGGACGTCGACTTCGAGGACCTCGGCGGACGGTAGTCCGGCGGCGCCGCTCCGCACCCGGTGGACATGTCCATCCTTCGGTGCCGGCGGCGAGCACAATGCCCAAGTGTCCCCTGGCCGCAGCCAAGGGTGGGCAGGTCCTCCTGGGTACTCCGCACCCGGTGAACATGTCCATCCTTCGGCGCCGGCGGCGAGCATAATGCCCAAGTGTCCCCTGGCCGCAGCCGAGGGTGGGCATGTCCTCCTGGGCATTCCGCACGCGGTGGGCATGTCCACCCCTCGGCGCCGGCAGAGAGCACTCTGGCCGCAGTCAGGGATGGGCATGTCCTCCTGGGCATTCCGCACCCGGTGGACATGTCCCTCCTTCGGCGCCGGCGGCGAGCACAATGCCCAAGTGTCCACAGGCCGCAGCCAAGGATGGGCATGTCCTCCCAGGCATTCCGCACCCGGTGGGCATGTCCACCCCTCAGCGCAGGAACTGGACATAATGCCGAAATGTCCATTGCCGGAGGTCACGGGAGGGCATGTCCGGTGAGGGGCCGGCGTTCACCGGGAACGTAATTCTGGCACTCGCCTTGACCGAGTGCTAACTCCTTACATAGAGTCGTCATTAGCACTCTCCCTAGGAGGGTGCTAACACCTGAAGCTTTATCAGCCAGGCTGCTGCCGGCACCGCGACGACGGTTTGTACGCCTTGGCCCCACAGCTTTAATGTCCACGAATTTGCTGACGAAAAGGAGAGGTCATTGTCGGTCTCTATTAAGCCTCTTGAGGATCGTATTGTTGTCCGCCCGCTCGAAGCCGAGCAGACCACGGCTTCCGGCCTGGTTATCCCGGACTCCGCGCAGGAAAAGCCGCAGGAAGGCGAAGTTGTCGCAGTAGGCCCCGGCCGTTTTGACGACAACGGCAACCGCGTTCCGATCGACGTCACCGTCGGTGACGTTGTTATCTACTCCAAGTACGGCGGAACTGAAGTCAAGACCGGCGGCACCGAGTACCTCGTACTGTCCGCCCGCGACGTCCTGGCGATCGTCGTAAAGTAACTCTCTTGGACCCCGCGCCGCCGATCCTTCTTTGACGGGTCAGTCGCGCGGGGTTCTGTCTTGAAAGGACAAAACCATGGCAAAGCAGCTTGCGTTTAACGACGCTGCCCGCCGGTCGCTTGAAGCCGGCATCGATAAGCTCGCCAATACGGTCAAGGTGACGCTTGGCCCGCGCGGCCGTAACGTCGTGCTGGACAAGAAGTGGGGCGCCCCCACGATCACCAACGATGGTGTCACCATCGCCCGTGAAGTCGAGCTGGACGACCCGTACGAGAACCTTGGCGCGCAGCTTGCCAAGGAGGTCGCCACCAAGACCAACGACGTCGCCGGCGACGGCACCACCACCGCCACCGTGCTGGCACAGGCCCTGGTCAAGGAAGGCCTCCGCAACGTTGCGGCCGGCGCCGCCCCGGGCCAGATCAAGCGCGGCATCGAGGTCTCTGTTGAGGCCATCGCCGCCCGCCTGCTCGAAAACGCCCGCCCGGTCGAAGGCACCCAGGTCGCCAACGTCGCCTCCATCTCCGCCCAGAGCGACGAGATCGGCGAGCTCCTCGCCGAGGCATTCGACAAGGTCGGCAAGGATGGTGTGATCACCATCGAGGAATCCTCCACCACGCAGACCGAACTGGTCCTCACCGAGGGCATGCAGTTCGACAAGGGCTACCTGTCCCCGTACTTCGTCACCGACGCGGAACGCCAGGAAGCTGTCCTCGAAGACGCCCTGATCCTGATCAACCAGGGCAAGATCTCCTCGGTCCAGGACTTCCTGCCGCTGCTGGAGAAGGCGCTGCAGAGCTCCAAGCCGCTCTTCATCATCGCCGAGGACGTCGACGGCGAGGCACTCTCCACGCTGATCGTCAACCGCATCCGCGGCACCCTGAACGTCGTTGCCGTCAAGGCTCCGGGCTTCGGCGACCGCCGCAAGGCCATGCTGCAGGACATCGCTACCCTCACGGGCGCACAGGTTGTCTCGCCGGAACTGGGCCTCAGCCTGGACACGGTCGGCCTGGAGGTGCTGGGCACCGCCCGGCGCATCACCATCACCAAGGACAACACCACGATCGTTGACGGTGCCGGTTCGGCAGAAGACGTCGCAGCCCGGGTTTCCCAGCTGCGCGCCGAGCTGACCCGCACCGATTCCGACTGGGACAAGGAAAAGCTGCAGGAGCGCCTGGCCAAGCTGGCCGGCGGGATTGGCGTGATCAAGGTCGGCGCAGCCACCGAGGTCGAGCTGAAGGAAAAGAAGCACCGCATCGAGGACGCCGTGTCCTCGACCCGCGCAGCCCTGGAAGAAGGCATCGTGGCCGGCGGCGGCGCCGCCCTCATCCACGCCCTCAAGGCGCTCGACGAGGACCCTGCCGTCAAGGCCCTCGAGGGTGACGCAGCTGCCGCTGTCGGCATCGTCCGCCGGGCACTGACCCAGCCGCTGCGCTGGATCGCCCAGAACGCCGGCTTCGACGGCTACGTCGTTGTCGCCAAGGTGGCCGAATCCGCGAACAACCAGGGCTTCAACGCCAAGACCGGCGTCTATGAAGACCTGATCGCGGCCGGCGTCATCGACCCCGTGAAGGTAACGCGTGCGGCCCTCCGCAACGCGGCTTCCATCGCCGCACTGGTGCTCACCACGGAAACCCTCGTGGTCGAGAAGCCTGCTGACCAAGATGAGCACGCAGGCCACAGCCACTAGGCTGCAGCCAGCGCACAAAAACCGGTCCAGCCTCCGCTGGGCCGGTTTTTTGTGCATTGAGCCCGTTGTGCCCGATGTGGCGCGGGCGTAGCGTGGCGCTTAAAGGGCCGGCGCTTCCGGCAAGTGGCAGCTGTGACGCCGGCCGGGCTGATGGTATCCGGAGGGAGGCCAGATGTCCGCTGAGACGGGCATGGACCAGGGCCGATCAGCGTTCCGCGAGCAGCGCTGGACCGATGCCCAACAGAGCTACCGTGATGCCGACCAGCGCGGCGGACTGCCGGCGACTGACCTTGAGCGGCTGGCAACTGCAGAAATCCTCACGGGAAACACCATTGCCGGCCTGGATTCGCTGACCCGGGCCCATGAGGAGTTCCTGGTTGTCGGCGACGTTGTCGGCGCGGCCCGGTGTGCCGGCTGGCTGGGCTTACATCTCATCACCGTGGGGGAGATGTCCCGGGCGGGGGGATGGTTGGCCCGCGGCCAGCGGCTCGTGGATGAATTGCACGAGCCCAGCGCCGTGCAGGGCCTCACGCTCCTCCCGATGGGTGTCGGCAAGCTCTTTGGCGGTGACCCTGCGGGCGCGCTGCAGATTTTTGCCCAGGTGGCGGACATCGGCCAAAGGTTCCAGGACCGGGAGCTGGCCGCACTTTCCCTTCTGGGCAAAGGCCAGGCCACCATCATGCTTGGCCGGGCCGATGAAGGGCTCGGGATGCTGGACGAGGTCATGGTGGCCGTCACCGCCGGCGAGCTGTCCCCGGTACCCTGCGGCATCGCGTATTGCGCCGTGATCGCATACTGCCACGTGGTCTTCGACCTGGGGCGTGCGCTGGAATGGACAGCCGCCCTGGACCACTGGTGCCTCAACCAGCCTGGACTGGTGGCCTTCAGCGGCCAGTGCCAGGCCCACCGCGCCGAACTCTTCCGCCTCCACGGTGCCTGGCCCGAAGCGCTGGAAGCAGCAAAGGCAGCCCAGTCCCTTGCGGCACGGGGAGACCCGCAGGCGCTGTACGGCGCGTTTGTCGAGGAAGGTGACATCCAACGGGTTACCGGCAACCTGGATGCGGCCGAAGCCTCCTACCGGCAGGCCGCCCGGAGCGGGTATGAACCCCAGCCGGGCCTTTCCCTCCTTGCCCTGGCCCGCGGCGAGGCACCGAAGGCACAGGCCGCCATCAGGCGGGCTGCCACCACGGCCCCCGGCACCCGACGGCAGCTGCTGCCCGCGCTGGTGGAAATCGAGGTCGCCGCCGACGACCTCGACGCGGCCAGCAACGGCGCGGACGAGTTGGCCGCCTTCGCCCGGGAAACGCCCAAGCCCATGGTCCGGGCCCTTGCCAGCCAGGCTGACGGCGCGGTCCGTCTGGCCCGGGGCGACGCCCTCGGCGCGTCCGCATCCCTGCGCGAGGCGTGGAGGCTGTGGCAGGAATTGGGCGTTCCCTTCGAGGCCGCACGCTGCCAGGCGCTGGCCGGCCGCGCCTGCCGCGCCCTGGGCGATGAGGCCTCGGCGCTAATGCACCTCGAAGCGGCCCACACAACACTGCTGGAGCTGGGAGCGGCACCGGCGGCAACCTGGGCGGCGTCGCTGATGAGCGAAGGCACGCCGGCCCCGGCCGGTCCACTCACCCGCCGCGAGTGCGAAATCCTCCAGCTGGTGGCCACCGGAAAGACTAACCGGGGCATCGCCGGTGAACTGTTCTTGAGTGAAAAGACGGTTGCCCGGCACCTCAGCAACATCTTCCTGAAACTGGGCCTGACTTCCCGGGCGGCCGCGACCAGCTATGCGTATGAGCACGGGCTCGCAGGCTAAGAACCCGCACGGCGGGATTCAGCCGCACCGCCTTTCCGCCTGCACAGAAATACGCAGCAGCGCCGTGAGGGAACTTGCATGATTCTGCCGACGCGGAGCCCGGGCGCGCAGCCGTAGCCTCAAAGCATGAACCTCCCAGTGCTCGCAGGCATACTTTCCACGGCGCTGTTCGCCGTCGGAATGCTGCCGATGCTGGTCAAGGCGGCACGGACCAAGGACCTGGCTTCCTACAGCTTCGGGAACCTGATGCTGACCAACGTCGCCAACGCCGTCCATTCCGTGTACGTCTTCAACCTTCCGGCCGGCCCCATCTGGACCCTGCACATGGCCTATCTCCTGGCGTACGCGCTGATGCTGGCATGGTGGCTGCGTTACCGGGACGGCGGGCAGGGCAGTGCCGGCGGGCAGGGCACCGACAGCCAGCCCGACAGCCAGCCCGACAGCCGGCCCGACAAGCGGCCCAACGGCCGGCCGGACGGCGGCCCACGGAAGGTTCAGCCGTCAGTATCCCAGTGAACGATTAAGGAGAGCAGTCATGAACAACAACGGCGTGACCGGCACGCTGGACACCATGATCATCGGTGGCGGGCAGGCAGGCCTTGCCATCGGCCACTACCTGAAAGAGCAACACCGGACGTTCCTGATCCTGGATGCACATCCGCGGATCGGCGACGCTTGGCGCCAGCGGTGGGAGTCGCTCCGGCTGTTTACGCCCGCAAAGTACGACGGACTCCCCGGCGCCCGGTTCCCGGCGGATCCATTGTCCTTCCCCAGCAAGGATGACCTGGCCGGATACCTCGAGGGCTACGCGGCAAGATTCGAGCTGCCCGTCCTCACCGGAGTCCGGGTGGAACACCTGTGGCGGGAGGAGGACCGCTTCGTCGCCGCCGCCAACGGCCGCCAATGGAAGGCGCACAACGTCGTCGTGGCCACCGGATCCAGCCAGACGCCCAAAGTGCCGGGTTTCGCCGCGGAACTGGCAGCCACCATTGTCCAGTTCCATTCCAGTGCATATCGGAACCCTCAGCAGCTCCAGGAAGGCCCTGTCCTGATCGTCGGGCTGGGGAACTCGGGAGCGGAGATTGCCCTCGAAGTGTCCCGGAGCCACCCCACGATCGTGGCCGGTAGGCCCGGCGGTGAGATTCCGGTGAAACATGGCAGGACGGCGGCACGATACGCCCTGCCGGTCGTGCGGTTCGTCGGGATCCACGTGCTCACTCTCAACACGCCCGTCGGCCGCAAAGTGGCGCCGGCCTTCAAAGCACACGCCGCGCCCCTGATCCGGACCAAGTCCAAGGATCTGGCCGCTGCCGGCGTGCGGCTCGCGCCGCGCGTCGCCGGGGTGGAGAACGGGCTTCCGGTCCTCGCGGACGGGACCCGGCTGGAGGTTTCGAACGTGATCTGGTGCACCGGTTTCCGGGAGGACTTCAGCTGGATTGATCCGGCACTCCTCGACGACGGCGGACTGCCCAGACAGCATCGTGGCGTGGCGCCCAGTTCCCCCGGGCTGTTCTTCCTGGGCCAGGAGTTCATGTACGCGGCGCTGTCGGCCACCCTTCCGGGCACGTGCCGTGATGCCCGCTACCTGGCCGGACGGATCCCCGTTCCCGTCACCCGCGAGTCCTTGTCCGCTGCCACCTGAGTCGCCGGGCGGTGGCTTCGGGCAGGCGTTTGGTGACCAGCCGGTAGAAGAGCAGCACGGCAACCGCGGCCGCCACGATCCCCACCAGGTTCAGTCCCAGCTGCAGGGCCGAGCCGGCCGCCTTCTGGTACTCGCCCAGGACCAGCGCCACAGCCACGAAGCCTGCGGCCGGGACTGTCGTCACGGAGATGAAGACACCGATCAGCGCAGCCGACCGCCGGCTGATCACCGACAGCATCCCCGCGGTCCCGGCCAGCACGGCCACGATCAGCGAATAGGGTCCGGGGTGGTAAATGAACTCGACCGCGGATCCGCCGTCGAGCACGTCGGCGGGAAAAAGACCCAGCGGCACGGACAACCACGCCGTGAAGGCCGCCGCCAGCATGGCGACGGGAAAGCCGATGCCGAGCGCCAGGGCCGCGCGGCGGCCCAGCTGCCACTGCCGCCGCACGAGTGCCACGGCCAGGGCCGCGAGGGGGCCGAACTCCGGCCCCACCGCCATGGCCCCGACAATGGCGATGGTCGAATCCGTGACAATCCCGATGGCGGCCAGCTGGGTCGCGAGAATCAGGAAGGCCAGATAGCTCCATGTGAGCCGCGAGTCCTCGCCCGTCTGCCGGGACACCTCGTCCCAGATCACGGCGTCTGCGCCTTCGCCGGGGGCCTCGGCGGTGGCCTTGTCCGCCCGGTCGGAGAGCACCAGCTCCGGCATGAAGACCGAGATCGAACCGTTCTGCTGGACGTTCAGGGCCTGGAGTTCCTCCACCAGCCGCTCCACTGACTCCCGTGCCAGCAGGACGTGGATGATGTCCCCGGCGGGAAGGACGGCAGCACCAGGCTGGCGGGAAACTTCCGCGACGCCAAGCTGGCCGCGGCAGCAGTCCAGCACGGCGGCGGACAATTCCGGCGGGACACAAATGCGCAGCTGTGCGATCACGATGCGGCCTCCTCTGGCTCGTTACAGGGTAGCGCCCGGGACGGCGGCGAAGCGGCGGCCAGGCGGCAGCCGGACGGCTCCGGACACCGCCATGATTCGCCAGAAAAATTACAGCTCGGTAACATTGATGCTTTGGAATCCGGCCTGGAGGGTCACGAGTGTCGAACGAGCGAAACGCAGCCACCCCGCAGACCGCGGAGCCGGGTGCCCAAACGCGCTCCAAACCGGGCTACCGGCCCGAAGTCCAGGGCCTCCGGGCGCTCGCGGTCCTTATGGTGGTCACCTACCACGTGTGGCTCGGGCGGGTCTCCGGCGGGGTCGACATCTTCCTGCTGATCTCGGCGTTCCTGATGACCCTCAGCTTCGCCCGCAAGGTCGAGGGCGGCAAGCCCCTGCGCCTCCTGGGCCACTGGCTCCACCTGCTCAAGCGGCTGCTGCCCGCCGTCGTGGTGGTGATCCTCGGCGTGCTGGCCGGAACCCGCGCGATCCTGCCGGAGAACCGCTGGCCGGACGTGCTGGACCAGGCCTGGGCGTCGCTGCTGTACCGGCAGAACTGGCTACTGGCGGACTCTGCCGTGGACTACTACGCGCAGGACCACTCAGGTGCCAGCCCGCTGCAGCACTTCTGGTCGCTGTCCATCCAGGGCCAGGTCTTCGTGCTGTGGCCGCTCATTTTTGCCGGGGCCGCCCTGCTGCGGCGGTTCCTGCGCCGCCGGACCCCCTGGGGGCACCGGGTGGGCTATCCCGCCCTGCTGGCCGCGGCGTTCGGCGCGATCTTCGTTGTGTCGCTCGTGTTCTCCATCGGGCAGACTGCCACGAACCAGTCCTACGCCTATTTCGACACCCGCACCAGGCTATGGGAATTCGCTCTCGGCTCGCTGCTGGCGATTGCGCTGCCGCACCTCAGGCCGGGCAAAATGCTGCGCGTTGCCCTCGGCTGGACCGGTTTCGCCGCGATGCTCTCCTGCGGTCTCCTGCTCACAGTGGACCGCTCCTTTCCCGGCTTCATTGCGCTGTGGCCGACGGTGGCCGCGGCGGCCATCATCGTGGCCGGTCAGAGCGGGAGCCGCTTCGGCGTCGACCGGTTCCTGAGCTGGAGGCCACTCGTGGCCCTCGGGGACAATTCCTACGCCCTGTACCTGTGGCACTGGCCGTTGCTGGTGCTTGGCCTCGCCGGGATGGGCGTCGCCGGCCCGAACCTGGTCCAGGGCCTGGCGATTGTCGCGGCCTCGATCGTGCTGGCCGTGCTGACCACCCGGTTCGTGGAGAAGCCGCTGCGCGAGTGGCACTGGCCGCAGCGCCGGGTCTGGCGTACCGCCGTAGTGATCGCAGCCTGCGGCATGCTGCTGGCCGGCCCGGTGTCGGTGTGGCAGAGCCAGCTGATGGCGGACGAGGCCGTCGCCGCGGCGCAGCCGAAGGAACTGACTCCCGGCGCGGCCGCCCTGTCGCCCGAGAATGCGGGCCGGCCGACGCCGGCCGCGAAGATCATCCCGGCACCGGTCGCGATGAAAAACGAGTGGGCTGACATCGACGGGCTCTGCACGGACGGGAACGTGCCCGGCGATCCGCTGCTCGCGGGATGCCTGCAGAACAGCCGCCCGGACACCGTTACCAAACGCATCGTTGTGCTCGGCGATTCCCATGCCCAGCAGTACATGGCAGCGCTCGGGCCGATCGCCCGAAGCCACGGCTGGGAGGTCGTTGCGCTGCTGAAGGGCAACTGCCGCTTCGGCGGCGAGTCCCCGGCCCGGGACGCCGCGTGCAACGCCTTCAACAAGGCCAGCGCGCAGTACGTCCTGGACCACCGGCCCGACGCCGTCTTCACCGTGGCCTCGCTGACCCACATCGACGCACCGTTCGAAACGGAGGTGCCGCACTACCTTGAAGGCATCACACCCTTCGCCGACGCCGGCATGGAAGTGGTCGGCATCCGGGACAACCCGCGCTTCACGATGAACATGCCCGAATGCGTCCAGAAGAACGGTCCCGAGGCCCCGAAGTGCCAGGTGCCGCTGCACGAATCCCTGGCCGACTCCTCGCCGCTGGACGCATACCGGGGGAAGGTGCCGGGGCTGCACCTGATGGACCTGAGCGACTTCATCTGCGCCGGCGGCATCTGCCCGGCCGTCGTCGGGAACGTGTACGTGTACAAGGACGACAACCATCTGACCAAGACTTATGTCCAAAGCATGATCCCCATGTTCGAACAGCGACTGCTGGCGGCGACCGGCTGGACGTGACGCGGCGGTGTCACCCGGGGCGGTGCCGTTGCTCACATTGGCGACCCGGAATATGGGGATCGCCGCCAAGGTTCTACTATTTATTCAACACTTCTGCACAGGCCATGCCCGTAATGACGGGCTGGTCATCTGTTGCAACCCCTACCCGTGAAACCCAGAACCAAGGTAAGAGGCGCACTCATGACCCAGCCCGAACACAACCCCTTCGGCTTCATTGGACTGACGTACGACGACGTGCTGCTGCTCCCCGGCCACACGGATGTCATCCCCTCCGAAGCGGACACGTCCTCCCGGATTTCCAAGCGCATCACGGTCCAGACGCCGCTGCTCTCCGCCGCGATGGACACGGTCACCGAGTCGCGGATGGCGATCGCCATGGCCCGCCAGGGCGGCCTCGGCGTCGTGCACCGCAACCTCTCCATCGCCGACCAGGCGGACCAGGTGGACCGGGTCAAGCGCAGCGAATCGGGCATGATCACCAACCCGCTGACCATCGGCCCGGAAGCCACGCTGGCCGAACTCGACGAGATCTGCTCGCACTACCGGGTCTCCGGCCTGCCCGTCGTCGACGAGGGCATGAGGCTGCTGGGCATCGTCACGAACCGCGACACCCGCTTCGTGCCGGAAGCGGATTTCCCGATCCGCCTGGTCAGCGACGTTATGACCAAGATGCCCCTCGTCACGGGGCACGTCGGCATCAGCCGTGAGGAAGCCTCGCACAAGCTGGCGACCAACAAGATCGAAAAGCTCCCGCTCGTTGACGACCAGGGCCGGCTCAAGGGCCTCATCACGACCAAGGACTTCACCAAGGCAGAGCAGTACCCGCTGGCCACCAAGGACGAGGAGGGCCGGCTGCGCGTCGGCGCTGCCATCGGGTTCTTCGGTGACGGCTGGGAGCGCGCCATGACCCTGATCGACGCCGGCGTGGACGCCCTCTTCGTGGACACCGCCAACGGCCACTCCCAGGGTGTCCTGGACATGATCCGCCGGCTGAAGTCGGATCCGGCAGCGGCGCACGTGGACATCATCGGTGGCCAGGCCGCCACCCGCGAAGGCGCCCAGGCGCTGATCGACGCCGGTGCCGACGGCATCAAGGTCGGGGTGGGTCCCGGGTCGATCTGCACCACCCGTGTGGTCGCCGGCGTCGGCGTCCCGCAGATCACCGCCATCTACGAGTCCGCCAAGGCCGCAATCCCGGCCGGCGTGCCGCTGATCGCCGACGGCGGACTGCAGTACTCGGGCGACATCGGCAAGGCCCTGGTTGCCGGCGCGGACACCGTGATGCTCGGCTCCCTGCTGGCCGGCTGCGATGAGTCCCCGGGTGACCTGATCTTCGTCAACGGCAAGCAGTTCAAGCTATACCGCGGCATGGGATCTCTCGGGGCCATGCAGACCCGCGGCAAGAACACCTCCTACTCCAAGGACCGCTACTTCCAGGCCGACGTCTCCGGCGATGACAAGCTGATCCCGGAGGGCATCGAGGGCCGGGTGGCCTACCGTGGCCCGCTGGCCTCGGTTGCCTACCAGCTGGTCGGCGGCCTCCGCCAGACCATGTTCTACACCGGTGCCCCGACCGTGCCGGAACTGAAGGCCCGCGGGAAGTTCGTCCGGATCACGGCGGCCGGGCTGAAGGAATCCCACCCGCATGACATCCAGATGACGGTGGAGGCACCGAACTACGGTTCGCGCTAACCGCGCACAGCCACATTCACCCAACTGACTCGCAGCAGGGGCCGTTTTGGACGCTCATAACGGCCCCTGCTGCGAGTTAGTTGGGCAGGACCGTGTCCTAGGCTGGAGGCATGTCCGAACTCCTGCCCGCCCGTGAGCCGAAGCGCAAACTGGCGCTGCGGCCGTACGCCCGCGCGGTGGCGCAAGTGCTCCGCGTGAGTTTCCGGGCCTCGCCTGCCGCCGTCGTGATGAAAGTTGCGGGCTCGCTGATCTCGGCGCTGCTGCCGCTCGTCACCACCTACTTCGCCGCGCTGACCACCACGGCCCTCGCGGCCGCCTACGCCGGCGACGCCGCGGCCGGGCAGCAGGCTGTTGTGTACGTCATCATCACGGCCGCGCTCGGGTTGTTCTGGGGTGCGTTCAGCAGCGTGGACCGGTACATCCAGCAGCTCATGAGCTTCAAGGTCGGCGCGATCGTCGGCGACCTGATGTACGAGCGGTTCCTGGCCCTGGAATTCTGGCGTTACGACGACAAGGAAACGGTGGACCTGTACGACCGGGCCAAGCGCTTCTCCGATTCCTATGCCCGGGTCCTGGACCGGATCGCGGCCATTTTCACCCAGCTCGTCTCGGTGATCCTGGCGATCGGTGCGCTGCTGCTGGTCAGCTGGTGGATCGCGGTGATCGTCCTGGTGGCGATCGTGCCCAGCGTCTATCTGCAGTTCAAGCTTTCCCGCGAGCAGATCGCGCACTGGAACACCCAGATCGATTCCCGCCGGCAGCGGCGGATGATCGAGACCAACCTCCTGCGGCCCCAGCACATCGCCGAGATGCGCCTCTACGGGATCGTCGGGTACCTCATGGAGCTCCGCTCCCGGCTGCGCGACGCGGATGAACGCCGGCGGCTGGATTTCCAGAAGCGCTACATCCCCAAACAGCTCGCCGCGGACGCCCTGCAGTACGGCGCGGAGGTCGTGTCGCTGATCTGGGTGGTCGGGCAGATCATCGCCCGGGCACAGCCGGTGGGGCAGTTCCTCTACGTCCAGCAAATCGTCAGCCGGGCGCTGTCCACCGCCAACAGCCTCGTTTCCTCGCTCAGTTCGATCGACGAGGACCTCGCGAACCTCAAGGACTACGAGCTGTTCATGGCGCTGCCGGTGCACTCGGACCACGCCCCGCCGCTGCGGCAGGCGCCCCGGACCGTGGAGCTGCGGGACATCCACTTCACCTACACGGGCAGCGAACTGGAGGTCATCAAGGGCATTTCGATGACCATCCGCGGGGGCCAGCACATCGCGATCGTGGGGGAGAACGGCGCCGGCAAGTCCACCCTGATCCGGATCCTGGCCGGGCTCTACCGCCCGGACACCGGGCAGGTGCTGCTCGACGGCGTCGACCTCGCCGGTGTCGCCGTGAAGTCCTGGCACCGCCATCTGGCGGTGCTCAGCCAGGAATTCCTGAAGTACGAGTTCGCCACGGCGGCGGAGAACATTTTCTTCGGCGACGTCGATGTACCGCGCGACGACGGGCGGATCCGCCGCGCCGCGGCCGACGCCGAGGCCCTCGAATTCATCAACAAACTGCCCAACGGGCTGGACAACCACGTGAGCAACTGGATGGAGGATCCGCGCGGACGGAAGGGGAGCGGGCTGTCCGGCGGCCAGTGGCAGCGGCTCGCGATGGCACGGAACTTTTACCGCAACGCCTCCTTCATGGTCATGGACGAGCCGACCTCGGCCATCGACGCCCTCGCGGAGCACCGGATCTTCACCCGGCTCTTCGCCGACCGCAGCAGCACCCTCATCGCCATCAGCCACCGCCTCGCCACGATCGAGAAGGCGGACATCGTCTACATGCTCGAGGACGGCCGGATCGTGGAACAGGGCACCCACAGGGAACTCGTGGCCCTGCGCGGCCGCTACTTCCGCATGTTCGAATCCCAGCTCGCCGTGGACGAGGCCGAAGGGGCCTGAGAGGCAGATCGGGGCCGGGAGCCTCTGCTCCCGGTCAGCCACCCGCGGGACATGCCCTCCGCGAGCCAGGTCCGGTGGACAAAGTGCCGCTATGCCCACTCGCGGGCATAAAGAATGGGCATGTCCTCCCGGGAAGGGAGAGCATGCCTATTCCTGGTGCCCGGCCTGATGCTACGAGGTCGTCACTGAGGTGTCGCCCACGAAGAAGTAGGTTTTGACCGAGGAGTTCTCCACACCCAGGAAGCGCAAGGTGACAGTCTCGCGCCGCCGCGCCCTCCGCGGCCCGGGGGTGCGGCCTGACGCCGGGTCAAGGTCAGGGTCAAGTAAAGTGGGGACGTGACTTACGAGATTGAGATTGGCCGTGGCAAGCGTGGGCGTCGTGCCTACTCCCTGGATGACATTGCGATCGTCCCCAACCGACGTACCCGTGACCCCAAGGACGTGTCTGTCGCCTGGCAGATCGACGCCTACAAGTTCGACATGCCGGTCATCGCGGCGCCGATGGACTCGGCCATGTCGCCGGAAACCGTCATCGCCCTGGGCCGTCTGGGCGGGCTCGGTGTTCTCGACCTCGAGGGCCTCTGGACCCGGTACGAGGACCCGCAGGCCGTACTGGACCAGATCGGTGCCCTGCAGGACGAAACCAACAGCCCCGCCGTCACGCGGCGCATGCAGGAGCTCTACCGGGCCCCCATCCAGCCGGAGCTGATCACCTCGCGGCTCGCGGAGATCCGCGCCGCGGGCGTCACGGTTGCCGGTTCGCTCACGCCTCAGCGGACCCAGGAGCACTACAAGACCGTCGTGGCCGCCGGCGTCGACATCTTCGTGATCCGCGGCACCACCGTCTCGGCCGAGCACGTCTCCAAGGACCACGAGCCGCTGAACCTTAAGCAGTTCATCTACGAACTCGACGTCCCGGTGATCGTCGGCGGAGCCGCCGGCTACACCCCGGCCCTGCACCTCATGCGCACCGGTGCCGCCGGTGTGCTGGTCGGCTTCGGCGGCGGCGCCACGAGCACCACCCGCCGCGCCCTCGGCATCCACTCGCCCATGGCCTCCGCCATCTCCGACGTCGCCGCGGCCCGCCGCGACTACATGGATGAGTCCGGCGGACGCTACGTCCATGTGATCGCCGACGGCGGCATGGGATCCTCCGGCGACATCGTCAAGGCCATCGCCATGGGCGCCGACGCCGTCATGCTGGGCAGCGCCCTCGCCCGCGCCACAGAGGCACCTGGCAAGGGCTGGCACTGGGGCCAGGAAGCACACCACCTTGAACTTCCCCGCGGTGACAGGGTCAACGTCGGTACCGTCGGAGCCCTCGAGGAGGTCCTTTTCGGCCCCGGCCACCACACCAACGGAACGTCCAACCTGATCGGTGCACTGCGCCGTTCGATGGCGACCACCGGCTACTCGGACCTCAAGGAATTCCAGCGCGTCGACGTCGTCGTTTCGCCGTACGCCGGCAACTGACGCCCCCTGCCCATCCGGAGAACTTGGAAGTAGTGTGGTGCACTACGAGCTTTGATCCGGATGGAGGCGTGAGATGAACAGTTATCCTGGCGGTTCTCCCAGGGCCGGCGGTGCCTTGGGGCCCGCGGAACGTGAAGCTTCAATTGCGGTACTCAGGGGCACCACGGACCCGGGCAAGGAACTGGACATCCTGATTGTCGGCGGCGGAATTGTCGGCACCGGCGCCGCCCTGGACGCAGTCACGCGCGGCCTGAGCGTCGGCATCGTCGAGGCCAACGACTGGGCTGCGGGTACATCCTCCCGCTCTTCGAAACTTATCCACGGCGGCCTCCGCTACCTGGAGATGCTCGACTTCGCCCTGGTGAAGGAGGCGCTGCACGAACGCGGGCTGATCCTCTCGGCACTCGCCCCGCACCTCGCCCGGCCGGTGCCCTTCCTGTACCCGCTCACCAAGCCTTTCCTCGAACGGCCCTACGTCGGCGCCGGCATCGCCCTGTACGACGCCATGTCCATTTCCACCGGACAGCGCCGGGGCGTGCCGTTCCACAAGCACCTGAGCCGCCGGGGGACGCTCCGGGCCGCGCCGAGCCTCAAGGACGATGCCTTCGTCGGATCCATCCGGTACTACGACGGCCAAGTCGATGACGCCAAGTACACCGCCAACCTGATCCGCACCGCCGCGTACTACGGGGCGCACGCCGTGAACCAGATGTCCGTCGTCGACTTCGTGCGGGAAGGCGAACGCGTGGTGGGTGCCAAAGTGGTCAACCACGAGGATGGTTCCAGCTTCAACATCAAAGCCAAACAGGTCATCAACGCCACCGGGGTGTGGACCGACGAAACCCAGGCGATGGTCACTGACCGGGGCCAACTGAAGGTCCGCGCCTCCAAGGGCATCCACCTTGTGGTTCCGCGGGACCGCTTCCAATCGACCGTGGGGCTGATCCTGCGGACCGAGAAATCCGTCCTCTTCGTCATCCCCTGGGGCCGGCACTGGATCATCGGCACCACCGACACCGACTGGCACCTCGACAAGGCCCACCCTGCCGCGTCGAGCAAGGACATCGACTACATCCTTGAACATGTGAACAAGGTGCTGAAACGCCCGCTCACCCGGGAGGACGTCGAGGGCGTGTACGCCGGGCTGCGCCCCTTGCTGGCCGGCGAAAACGACTCCACCGCCAAACTTTCCCGCGAACACGTCGTGGCCCACCCGGTCCCCGGACTCGTCGTGGTGGCCGGCGGCAAATGGACCACCTACCGGGTCATGGCGAAGGACGCCGTCGACGAGGCGACCCGCAGCATGGACGAACGCGTCCCGCCCAGCTGCACGGAATCCATTCCGTTGCTGGGCGCCAGCGGATTCAAGGCCGCATGGAACAAACGGAACCGGATGGCCGAGGAAACCGGGGTCCATGTGGCCCGGATCGAGCATCTGCTCAACCGTTACGGTGCGATGGCACCGGAGGTGCTGGCTCTCATCACCGAGAACCCGGAACTGGGCGAGGCGCTGCCCGGCGCGGACGACTACCTTGCCGCCGAAGCCGTGTACGCCGCCACCCACGAGGGCGCCCGGCACGTCCAGGACGTGCTGACCCGCCGGACCCGGATTTCCATCGAGGCCTGGGACCGCGGTGTATCCGCCGCACCGGTAGTCGCTAAACTGATGGGAGATGTCCTCGGCTGGAGCGATGCGCAGCGCGAGGGCGAGATCAAGCATTACCTGGCCCGGGTCGACGCGGAACGGCTCAGCCAGGAACAGCCGGACGACGAATCTGCTGACGC
Source organism: Arthrobacter ginsengisoli (assembly GCF_031456935.1). Taxonomy (NCBI): domain Bacteria; kingdom Bacillati; phylum Actinomycetota; class Actinomycetes; order Micrococcales; family Micrococcaceae; genus Arthrobacter; species Arthrobacter ginsengisoli. Next base: position 93,533 of record NZ_JAVDVQ010000005.1, read on the forward strand.
TGCACGATTGGGCGTTGAGGACATCGTTCCGCTGCGTTGACCGGGAGCGTCCGCCGGCAGCCCCGACCCGGGCCTGCCGACGCACTGACGCCACTTCGAAGGGATGACTCTTGGCGGAACCATTGGACCGGTATGACGCCGAGCTCACCACCCCCGGAATGGTGATCCTCGAACTGGACGCCGCCGACAAGATTGACGCCGCCACCCAGTTGGCCGAACGGATGCACGCCGCCGGGCGCATTTCGGACCTTGAGGGCTTCCTCAAGCACGTCAACGCCCGGGAACACCAGCTGGCCACCGGGCTGCCGGGCGGCATCGGCCTGCCCCATGCCCGCAGTGAGTTCGTTTCCCGGACCTCCATCGCCGTCGGCGTCACGAAATACGGCAGGGCGCTGGATTTCGGCGCCGCCGACGGGCCCGCGACCGTGATCCTGCTGATCGCGACCCCGGCCAGTTCCTTTTCCGAGCACCTCGAAGTGCTGGCGACCCTCGCCCGGTCCCTGTCGAAGGAATCGTTCCGCGAATCGCTCCGCCGGGCCTACGATCCTGAAGTGATCGCGGAACTCATCAACTCCAGCCTGGTCTTCTTCGACCACTGAAGATTGGGGCAGGCCCTTTCGTGTCGACTCCGTCGCCACGCAGGGACCCTGCTGCCCCTAGAGTGGGCAGGCCGCCCACCCTCGTTTCGTGGTTCTACACGAGGACGAAGTACGGTTAAGGGGTGCTGAAAACTGCCCTCAAACCCCGCTGGATCGCCGGACTGGTGTTCGCGATCGTCGTTTCCGGGGTGTTTGTGCTGCTCAGCCAGTGGCAGTTCGGCCGCTCGACCCAGCCCGAGGTGACCGTCGCCACCACGACCGAGGAACCCAAACCGCTCACCACGGTGCTCCGGCCCGGGGAGTTCTTCCCCGGTTCGGTCGCTGACCAGGTCGTCACGGCCACCGGAAGCTACGACCCGCAGAAGCAGGTCCTGGTCCCGGGCCGGCTGAACGACGGCGCCACGGGCTACTGGATCGTTTCGGCCCTGGCCGTCAAAGACGCCCCCGTCCTGACCGGAGCTGCTGCCTCGCCGCAGACCTGGATCCCGGTCGCCCGCGGCTGGGTCGCCGACCCCGCGGACGCCGCCGCGCCGCCGTCGGGCACCATTGAACTGACCGGACGGCTGCTGCCGTCCGAAGCGCCGCTGACCGGCACCGACGCGGGGCCCGGCCGGGCCAGCGCCGTCTCCGTGGCGGAACTCATCAACATCTGGGAAATCAGCAGCTACCCCGGCTTTGTTGCCGCAGGCACCGAGCTGGCCGGCGGCAGCGATGTCAGTGCCGCCGCGTCCGGCGGGGAGACGAAGCCGCTGAACGTCGGCCCGCAGCCCCCGGCCGAGAAGGTCAACTGGCTGAACCTGTTCTACGCCGCGGAGTGGGTCGTGTTCGCCGGCTTCGCCCTGTTCATCTGGTGGCGCCTGGTCAAGGACGACTACCGCCGCGGGCTCGAGGACGCCCTCGACGAGGAGCACGAAACAGCGGCGCAGCGACTCCCGGAACCCGACCCCCACGAACCGCACCCCTCCGAACCGAAAGTGCAATCATGATCGAGCCCCAGCCTGCCGTCCAGACGCAGCAATCCAGCGCCACCGGAAGCGCGCGCGGCAAGAAGCGGCGCTTTGGCGGAACCGAGGCCCAGATCCGGTCGGCGTTGAAGTTCTACAAAGTGCTCGCGTACCTGACCGGCGCGATGCTTCTGCTGCTCTGCGCCGAACTGATCGCCCGGTACGCCTTCGGCCAGTATCTCTTCGCCGGCGGAACCAACGCCGTCACGGGCGAGCCTTTCGGCTTCGGATTCGCCGACGCCGAACCGCCCGGGGTCATCGGCGGCGTGAACCTCTCCGTCGCGGTCCTGATTGTGCACGGCTGGATGTACGTGGTGTACCTCATGTCCACCTTCCGCCTGTGGTCGCTGATGCGCTGGCCGTTTGCGAAGATGATCATCCTGGCGCTCGGCGGAGTGGTGCCGTTCCTGTCCTTCTTCGTGGAGAAGAAGTTCCACGCCGAGGTGGAGGCCGAACTCGCCGCCAACCCGGAGGCCCCGCAGCGTTACTGAGCGGCGGCGCGAGCAGCGGCCGGCCGGCCGACGTCGGGCCCTGTTATGTGAGTTCGCTTACCCGGCGGCCGTTTCCGGCCCCGCGCCCGCTTCTCAAGGTGCGGGTGAACGGTGCCGCAAAGTAGGCTTAGACGGTGACTACTCCCACTGCATCCCAGACGTCCCACAGGCCCGTGCTGGTTGTTGACTACGGTGCCCAGTACGCGCAGCTGATTGCCCGCCGCGTCCGGGAAGCGAACGTGTATTCGGAAGTGGTTCCGCATACCTTCAGCACCGAGCAGCTGCTGGCCAAGAACCCCGCCGCGATCATTCTGTCCGGCGGCCCCTCGAGCGTCTACGCCGAAGGTGCCCCGAGCGTCGGCGCGGAGCTGTTCGAAGCCGGCGTTCCGGTTTTTGGCATCTGCTACGGCTTCCAGGCCATGGCCAACGCCCTGGGCGGCAAAGTGGCCCAGACCGGACTCCGCGAGTACGGCGCCACCGAGACCACCACCATCGGGGCGGGCCGCTCCATTCTGGACGGCATGCCCCAGCACCAGAGCACCTGGATGAGCCACGGCGACTCGGTGCACGAGGCCCCGGACGGCTTCGAGGTCCTCGCGACGACCGCCGGAGCTGACGTCGCCGCCTTCGCCAACGAGGAGAAGCGGCTCTACGGCGTGCAGTGGCACCCCGAGGTGAAGCACTCGGCCTACGGCCAGCAGGTCCTGGAGAACTTCCTGTTCAAGGGCGCCGGGCTGGAACCGAACTGGACCGCGGGCAACATCCTCGAGGAGCAGGTCGAGCGGGTCCGCGAACAGATCGGCGACGCCCGGGTCATTTGCGGCCTGTCCGGCGGCGTTGACTCCGCGGTCGCTGCCGCCCTCGTCCAGCGCGCGGTCGGCGACCAGCTGACCTGTGTCTTCGTGGACCACGGACTGCTGCGCGAAGGCGAAGCCGAACAGGTCGAACGCGACTACGTGGCGGCCACCGGCGTCAAGCTCTACGTCGCCAACGAACAGGAGCGCTTCCAGTCGGCCCTTGCCGGCGTCAGCGACCCGGAGACGAAACGCAAGATCATCGGCCGCGAATTCATCCGCGCCTTTGAGGAAGCCGAGCGGGCCATCATCGCCGAGGCGGCAGCGCACGGCGAGAAGATCAAGTTCCTCGTGCAGGGCACCCTGTACCCGGACGTCGTCGAATCCGGCGGCGGCGAAGGTGCCGCGAACATCAAGAGCCACCACAACGTGGGAGGCCTGCCGGAGGATCTGCAGTTCGAACTCGTCGAGCCGCTGCGCGCCCTGTTCAAGGACGAGGTCCGCGCGGTCGGCGCCCAGCTTGGACTGCCCCAGGAAATCGTGGGACGCCAGCCGTTCCCCGGGCCGGGCCTCGGGATCCGGATCGTCGGCGAAGTCACCAAGGAGCGGCTGGACCTGCTGCGCAAGGCAGACGCCATCGCGCGGGCGGAACTGACCGCTGCCGGGCTGGACAACGAGGTCTGGCAGATGCCCGTCGTCCTGCTGGCCGATGTCCGCAGCGTCGGCGTCCAAGGCGATGGCCGCACCTACGGCCACCCGATCGTGTTGCGCCCGGTCTCCTCCGAAGACGCCATGACGGCGGACTGGTCGCGGCTGCCCTACGACCTGCTGGCCAGGATCTCCAACCGCATTACCAACGAGGTGGACGGCGTGAACCGCGTCGTGCTGGACGTGACCAGCAAGCCGCCGGGAACCATCGAATGGGAATAGCCTGCTAACGGCTAGGGAAGTGGCCGGTCTCCGCAGGAGGCCGGCCATTTTACGTCTGTCAGGTTCTTCCCGGCAGGGAGTTGTGCAGCCACCTGGGCCGCTGCCGGCGATCCGGTGAATTCGGGTCGAATTTGCGTCGCGCCAGTGTTGCGGAGTCTCACCGGCGCCGGATTCGGGCTACCCTCGAAAGCATGCCGGTATGGTCCAGGACGTCCGGCGCGGGCACAGAAAACGTGAGCAGAGTAAACGCGAGCACAGAAAAGAAGGCAGCAGTGTCAGTTGGTCAAGGCCACCCCGAGGGCTCCGAGGAGCTCAGGAAATGGCTGTCGGGGCTCAAACCCGTCACCGGAGCAGATACCATGCTGCGCTTCACCAAGACGCCCGAGGGCTCAATCGACCTGACCCATGCCCATCCCTCCGGTCTGGCCCAGTTGATGGCCGGCCGGCGCACCAGGCTCTCCACCTTGATCCGTGACCACCAGCAGTACGTCGTCGCGGCGCGGGCCTCGCGCAACCTGCGGTCCAAGATCTTCGAGCTCACCAACGACCGCGGCATCGATGCCGGATACTTCTCGGCCGGTACGGTCATCTGGACGTCCGCCGTCGGAGGCAAACCGCAGCGCATCTCGGCCCCGGTCATGCTGACCGCCATCTCGCTCACGGTCCGCCCCGGCGAGGACGACTACGAACTGCAGCTGACCGAACAGGCCAAGATCAACCCCACCCTGGTCCGGCACCTGAAGACCATCCACGGGATCGTCTTCGATGTCAGTGCCGTCACCCGGATGGCCTACAGCACCGCCAGGTTTGATCCGCAGCCGGTCCTCGACCGGCTCGGCACGCTCATCCAGCCGATCCACGGCGCCGAGATCGAGCACAACCTCCTCGTCTCCACCTTCGCCGACCTCTCCGGAAGCCTCGAGGACCCGTGGATCAATGAGGGCCATCCCCTCGTGGCGGCGCTGGCGCGTGCCGCCGACGGCGGGGCGCCGGAGGTTCCGGAGCTCACCGCCGGGCGCTTCCCGAGCACCGACGACCGGGATCCCGCCGACGAGCTGCTGCTGCTCGACGCCGACACCGACCAGCAGTACGTCGTCGACGCCGTCCGCGCCGGGGACTCGCTCGTGGTCAGCAGCCCGCCGGGCACCGGCCAGACCCAGACCGCCATCAACACCATCGGCGCCCTGGTCGACCAGGGCAAGACTGTCCTGGTTGTGGGGGACCGGCGTGCCAGCCTGGGCGAGATCTCCGCGGAGCTGGACACCCTCGGTCTGGACTCCACCCTCTTCCAGCTGGCGGGCAACGTCACGCCGCTGCAGCTCAAGGGCCAGCTGGTCCGGGCCATCGTGCGCAACGAGAAATCCCTCGAACCCCAGCTCAGCAACCTGCACACCACACTGATCGAGCACCGCCACGCCCTGCGGGACCACGTCGCCTCGCTGCACAACATCCGCCAACGCTGGGGCTGCTCGCCGTACCAGGCGATGCAGTCGCTGGCCGAGCTGACCTCCATCCAGCCCGCACCGGCCACGACCGTCCGGCTTAAGCGCAGTGTGCTGGACAGCATCCGGGACCGCGAGGAACTGGCCGAACGGCTGCGCCGGGCGGCCGAACTGGGAAGCTTCAGCCGGGCCTCGACGACAAGCCCCTGGCACGGCGCCCGCCTGCTGACCCGCAAGGAAACCCAGGAAGCCCAGCAGGTCGCCCGCTCCGTGGCCGGGAAGCTGCCGAAATTGCGGGAACGGATGAACGGCGTCGCGGAACACGCCGAGATCCGCCTGGGCCGCACGTTTGCCGAGTGGGGCGACCAGATTGAACTGCTGGTCGCGGTGCGCGAAAGCCTCGACAAATTCACCCCGGACATCTTCGACCGCCCGGTCCACGACCTAATTTCCGCCACCGCAGCCTCCTCCTGGCGGCGCGAACGGAGCATCGAGATGCCGTCCATGCAGCGCTCCCGGCTGCGCCGCGTCGCGAAGGAATACGTCCGCCCGGGCGTCCACATCGCCGACCTGCACAGCTCCCTGGTCCTGGTCCAGGAGCAGCGGTCCGCGTGGTCCGACTACGCCACGACCCAGCGCCACCCGGCGGTCCCGTCCGGCATCGGGGAGATCATTGCGCTGTACCGCGAGCTGGAAGCTGAGCTGGCCGAGCTGGGCCAGGCCGTCCGGCATACCGCGGCAGGCGGCGAGCTGCACCGCACGCCGTATGAAGAACTCATGGAACGGCTGGAACGGCTGGTCGCCGACACCGGGACGCTCGAGACCCTGCCGGAGCGGACGCTCCTGGTGGAGAACATGCGCGAGCACGGCCTCGGCGAACTCCTCGCCGACCTTGCCGAGCGCGAGGTGCCCGCCGGATCGGTGGCGGCGGAGCTGGAGCTCGCCTGGTGGCAGTCGGCACTGGAAGCCATGATCAGCGGGGACGATTACCTGGCCATGTCCGACGGCGACGCCCTGCGCCAGCTCGAAGCCGAATACCGTCTCGCGGACAACGCCCACATCGCCAGCGGTGCGGCCCGGCTGCGCTGGACACTGGCACAGCGCTGGCGGGCGGCGATCGCGGAACACCCCCGCCAGGCCGAACTGCTGCGCAGCCTGCTCAAGGACGGGCGGGTCACACTTTCGGCCCTGACCGGCCAGGCCGCGGAACTACTGCCGATGCTGGTGCCGGTGTGGTCGGTCAGCCCGTATCTCCTGACGGCGGTTTTGCCGGCGGAGCAGCGGTTCGACGCCGTGGTCATCCTCGATGCCGAGGCGACGTCGCTGCAGGCTGTCCTGCCGGCCATCGCCCGCGCCAATCAGGTCATAGCCTTTGGCGACGACCGGATCGCCAGCCCGCGGACGTTCACTGTCAGTGTCGAGCGGCTTGCCGCCGGCGAGAGCTCCCACCAGGGTGTGGAGAGCGCCTACCGGGCACTGGCCACCGTGCTGCCCGCCTGGCACCTGCGGACCATCTACCGCGCCGTTGATGAAGACCTCGTGCGGCAGCTGAGCAAGGCCTTCTACGACGGCGGACTGCGCCGCCTGCCGGAAGGCCAGTCCGCCACCGGGCTGGACCGGGCCCTGACCGTGGAGTACCTGCCCGACGGCACCGGGCTGCCCAGCGCGGATCAGGACGGCGTCGAATCCGTGGTCGCCGAAGTGAACCGGGCGGTGGAGCTTGTCTTCGAGCACGCCCGGCTGCGGCCGCGCACATCGCTGGCAGTCGTCACGGGCAGCCTCCGGCACGCCGCCCGGATCGGCGAGTCCATCCGGCTCCAGCTGCCCAATTATCCGCTGCTTGCCAGCTTCTTCACCGCCGGGGACGAATCCTTCCGGGTGGTGGACCTGGACCGCGCCCAGGGATTGGTCCGCGACCATGTGATCTTCTCGCCGGGCTACGGCCGCACTCCGCACGGACGCGCGCTGCACAACCTGGGCCCGCTGTCCGCGGAGGGCGGCCGGGCCAAGTTCGCCCTCGCCATGACCAGGGCACGCCGTTCCCTGCATGTGCTGAGCTGCTTCCGTCCCGAGGACCTCGACGTGACCCGGCTGAGCCACGGCGCAGTCGATTTCCACGAGCTGCTGGACCGTGAAATCGCGGGCAACTCCGATCTGGGCAGCCCGGCATCGCGGGCCGCTGCCAGCGAACAGGCCCTTGGCGCGGACCCGCTCGTGGCCGACCTCGGCGACCGGTTGCGGGCCCGGGGTGCCCGCGTCTGGCACCAGTACGACGGCGCCCTGAACATGGTGGCCGCCGCCGACCCGCTGAGCACCCTCGGGCAGGACGACGCCGAGATTCCCCGGCCCGTGGCGATCGAGTCCGACGGCACCGAGCAATACCGCCGCCTGACGGTCCGTGAACGCAGCAGGCTCCGCCCGCAGCTCCTGGAGCGACTCGGATGGCGCTACATGCCACTATGGACCATAGAGGTTTTCACGGATCCTTCGGCCTGCGCCGACCGCATCGGTGGATACCTGGGCCTGGAAAGGCCGGCCGCGACGCACCGGAAGCCGTCACCGGGTTTCTTCGACGACGACGTCGAAAACCTGGCCGTCAACGCAGCGCAGGCCTCGGAAGGGCGCGCCCCGTACGGAAGTCCGGACAGCGCGCAACAGCACACAACAGATCAGGGCAGTAAGGAGGCCGGCCGCATGAACGTGAACGGCGACACCCGGAACAACGGCGAAGTACAGAACCACGACGAAGTACATACCAACGACGCGTCGCAGGCCAAGGGCGAATCGCAGCAAGGCGACCAGAACGGTGTACCGCGGACGGCAACACCGGCGGCGGTCCCGGCCGGCGTCCTGCCGAACAAGGCCGCTGAAGACGATCCGCGGCGCTGGGGCGACGAGCCCGGCGGCTACGACCACGACTCGTGGCTCCAGGAGCAGAAGCCCCCGCACTGGGGCTAGGAATCTTCTGGGCTAGGAACCTTCTGACCGTGCACCGGACCGGGCTGGCCTCCGGGGCGGGCCCCGGCGGCTCCCAGCCCGGGGGTAACGGGGCGGACCGCCTAACCTGGGGCGGCCCCCACGAGAACGAAGAACAGCTTTCCCTGGGTGGACGCACCGGCGAGACGACGCGCCTGTTCGGCATCGGCAGCCACCACCAGGAGCCCATCGGTTTCTCCGGTCGCCAGCCAGGGCCCGGCCCCGCCGCCGTGACCTGAGGTCCACAGCACCGGCACCGCGGCGGCCAGCACCTGGGACGCCGCCGGCTGGTCAAAGTCGTTGCCGTTGGTCATCACCACGTTGACCAGCTGCCCGGGGGAGAGCAGCTGGATTGAGGCGGGATCTGCCATCCGGAGCGGCACGGCGGCCGATCCCTGTGGGCTTCCCGCCAGCAGCCCGGGCCCCAGTAGCTGGGAGTCCGAAAGCAGCTGGCCCTTGCGGAGCGCCACCGCCAACTGTTTTCCCGACAGGGAATAAGTGCTGCCATAGCTGCCCCCGGGGACAAGTCCGCGGGGGACGCTCAGCACGGTCAGATCGTCGGGCGCGAGTGTCTTCCCGGCAGGAAGGTCCCGTGCCGCGGCGGACGCAGGGACCGTGTCAGCCGGGGCGGGGGTCAGCTCCTGCACCGTGAGGCCGGCGGCGATGCTCAGCAGTAATGCGACCGCCAGCCGCCGGTGGCGGTTCAGCCACCGAACCAGCTGTCTTCGGGGACGCTGGCCGGGGGGTCGTGGCCCCGGCGGAGGGCTTTCGGAGTTCGGCCGGGGTGGGCGGCGCCGTGCGGAACGGCCGATTCCGCGAACCGGTGAAGGGCGCGAAGCGCCACCGAAAAAGACACCGAAGACTGCCGCAGTGATGAGGCTCAGCGAGGGCCGGGGAGCTGGGATTGTGGCCATGATCCGAGGCTACGCGGGCGTACGGAGGCCGGCGGGCGCAGTCGCGGCTATGTGGAAAACTGCCGCGGCCGCAAGGAACCGAAGTGGGAACCGGAAGGCGCTCGGCTGGCAGCCTCAGCCCCGAAGGACCCTCAGCTGGCGGAAGCGGTGGCGGGTGCGGGAGTTGCTGCCGGGGCGGGAGCGGGGGCCGGCGAGACTGTGCTGCCCTTGGCGTCGCGGGAGTCGGTCCGGTAAAAGCCGGAACCCTTGAAGACAACACCGACGCTGTTGAACTTCTTGCGAAGGTTGCCCTGGCACTCGGGGCAGGCCGTGAGGGAGCTGTCGGTGAACGACTGCACGATCTCGAAGGCGTGGCTGCAGTCCTTGCAGGCGTATGCATAGGTGGGCACTGGAAATCCTCCTCTGGGACAAACGAGCAGGTCCCGTGCTGTCCGGACGGGATCTCTGCCGATCTGGCGATCGGCGAGGTCCGTCCCTTAGCAGTCGCAGGGCCTGAGTGCTAATTCTATCACCTCGGCCGGGCGCCCCAGGAGCCCTACGGCTGCAGCCGCAGCAAACCGCCCGGAGTCAGGGCAGCCGCTACTTTCCGGTCAAAGGACTCTGCCGGGATGCTGCCGGAGGGCAGCACCTCGGCGTCGTACACGACGGCGGCGGTCGGCAGGGACGGAAGCGACCCGCCGTCGGACTCCTGGGTCCCGGCGGGGATGACATCGGTCAAGGCGGCCAGGAACTTGTCGTAATAGCCGCCGCCCTGCCCGACCCGGTTGCCCGAAAAGTCGACGGCGGTGGCCGGCAGGAAGATGCCGGCGGCGTGCTTCATGACGATTGTGTCGTGGCGTTCCCCGACGGGCTCCTGGATCGGCGCGTAGCGGCTCCGGACGAATTCGGAGGCCGGAGTCCAGTACACCCAGCTCAGCGCCAGGGCGGGTTCGCAGACCGGAAGCAGGATCCGGTGCCCCGCCCCGTGCAAGGCTGCCAGCAGGGGGAGGGTGGGAGGCTCTGAACCGACGCCAAGATAGGCCGCGAAGGTGCCTGGTGCCCCTTTGGTCAGGTCAGAAGCCCAGGCGAGGCCGTGCAGGGCAATGCCGGCACCCGCGCTCTCCAGCCCGGCCCGCGTCAGCGCGGCACGCCTGGCCCGATGACTGGCCCGGATCTCGTCCTTCGAAGCCATACTGCCCCTTCGTGTGATGCGGCCCGGGAAGCGGCGATTCCCGGCGGCCCGAATGATTACGCAATGTTTGGTCCCTCCGTTAGATTAGTCGAGTGACTACACCCAACGCTCCCGTCCGTAAGGCCGTCATTCCCGCAGCTGGCCTCGGAACCAGGTTCCTCCCGGCCACGAAGGCCATGCCCAAGGAAATGCTGCCCGTAGTGGATAAACCCGCCATCCAGTATGTCGTGGAGGAAGCCGTCAAAGTCGGGCTGAACGACATCCTGATGATCACCGGGCGCAGCAAGCGCGCGCTGGAGGACCACTTCGACCGCGTCCCCACGCTGGAAGCCACCCTGGAGGCGAAGGGCGACACCGCCAAGCTGGAGTCCATCCAGGCTGCCAGCAATCTTGGTGATATCCACTACGTGCGCCAGGGCGATCCGATGGGCCTGGGCCACGCCGTCCTCCGCGCGAAGCAGCACGTGGGTTATGAACCGTTCGCGGTCCTGCTGGGCGATGACCTGATCGACGCCCGCGACGAATTGCTGAGCACGATGATCGAGGTCCAGGCGAAGACCGGGGGATCGGTGATTGCCCTCATTGAGGTCGAGCCCTCCGAGATCAGTGCTTACGGCTGCGCCGACATCGAGACGATCGGCAGCGAAGAGTACGTCCGGATCAAGCACCTGGTCGAGAAACCCGACGTCAAAGATGCCCCGTCCAACCTCGCCATCATCGGCCGTTACGTCCTTCACCCGGCGGTCTTCGACGTGCTGGAACGCACCGAGCCCGGACGCGGCGGCGAAATCCAGCTCACCGACGCGCTTCAGGAGCTTGCCGCCGGCGTAGGTGAAGGCTATGGCGTATACGGCGTCGTGTTCCGCGGGCGCCGCTACGATACCGGCGACAAGCTCAGCTACCTCAAGGCCTGCGTCCAGCTTGCCTGCGACAGCGACGACCTGGGTCCCGGCCTGCGGGAGTGGCTGCCGGGCTTCGCTGCGAGCCTTGCTCCCAGCCTGACCAAGTAGCTCCGGCGGTGGGCGGCTTCAGCTGGCCGGTCACGCTGGAAAGCGGCGACCTCGTGTTGCGCCCGATCCGGTACCGGGACCGCAAGGAGTGGACAGAAGTCCGCTCCCGCAACAGTGAGTGGCTGGCCCCCTGGGAGGCGTCCAACCCGCTGCCCGGGGGCGGATTGCCTGACTACCGCCAGATGGTGCGCTCGCTCAAGGCCCAGGCCGCTCAGGCAACAGCCCTGCCGTTTGTAATCACCGCGCGGACGCCGGGAGTCCGGGAACCTGTGATCGTGGGACAACTGACGGTGTCCTCAATCGTGTGGGGCTCGGCGATGATGGCCACCCTGGGCTATTGGGTGGATAAGGACCGGGCGGGCCAGGGCATTGCCCCGACTGCCGTGGCGCTGGTGACGGACTATTGCTTCCAGAGGCTCGGGCTGCACCGGATGGAGATCAACATCCGGCCCGAGAACGGTCCCAGCCTGCGGGTGGTCGAGAAGCTCGGCTTCCGCGACGAAGGCTACCGGCCGCGGTTTCTCCATATCAACGGCGAATGGGCCGATCACAGGAGCTTCGCGCTGACCTCGGAAGAAGTGCCCGAAGGGCTGCTGGAACGCTGGCTGCAGAACCGCCCGGCGTGAGCGCGAGTCCGGTCCTGACCAGCACTTTCGTTGTGAATCCAGGCAATTAATAGTTCGCCCCGCGACACACCGGGGGCAATGCGGCTCCGTGCCGCGCATTGCTCATACGGTTTTGATGTGGACTTCCCTCTTAGCAGCTCTGTGATCCTTGTCATTGCTGTTGCGCTCTGGATTGTGTGGGTTGCCCCCTACATACTCCGGAACGGACGCCACCAGCTGCAGCCTGCGGGCGAGCTTGTGGCGGACGTCATCGATCTAGAAACAGCAGCCCCGCAAGCCGGGAACGTCATGAAGATGACGGCCCAGCAGGAGAAACCCATGACCACTACGCAGCGCCCCCAGTCCGTCCCGGGAACCAGCGTGCTCGACGGCGGCCCCAGGACCGCCGCTCCCGGCCCGGCCTTCAGGATCCGCTACGGCCGGTTGGCGCTCGCGCTGGCCGGTCTGCTGTCGCTGCTTACCGGTGTTGTGTCGGCAGCCCTGCGAATCTTTGGCCTCGGTCCGGTATGGCTGCCCGCTGTCGCCTTGCTCGGCGCAGTGGCTGCCGTCTTCACGCTTCGCAGGCTCGCGGTCCGGGACCGCCGCCGCCGAATGAACGCCGCGTTCCGCTCGGCCATGAGCGCGCCGGCCCGCCCGGCCCGGTCCGCCCCGGAGCGCGCGCCGCTGTGGGAGCCGTCCGTGGAGCCCCGCGAGCGGGCTGAAAGTCCGCTCTTTGACGCCCAGGCCGACGCCGCAGACCGCAGACCGGCACCCAAGCCCCTGACGGCCCAGGAACTGCGCCAGGCGGCCCTCGCGGAAGCCGTGGCCTCGGGCGACACTTCCGTCCGCAGGCCCCAGGAGTCTCCGGGCGCTGAGGGATCCAGCTGGGAGCCGGTGGAAGTCCCCAAGCCCACCTACGTGGAAGCGCCGAAGGCGGAGCGGGCCGCCCCTGAGCCGCTCGACCTGCCGGAAGCCCCGAAGGCCGTCGGAAGGCCGTCGCTCAAGCAGGGTCTCCCGCAGACGCCGGCCGGCAGCCTCGGCGGGGAGACCGAACCGAAACCCCTGGGCAAGGCGCAGAGTGCCCTGAGCAACCTGGACGACGTCCTGCAGCGACGCCGGGCCTAAGTATTCCTTCAAGCCCCGGGCAGCCAGTAATGGCGGCCCGGGGTTTTTCGCTCCCGGAAGATCCCATAACCTGCAGTTCGCGGTGGGGATTCAGGCGCGGGCGGGTAGCCTCAGGGCATGACACGAATTTGCGTTGCCGGGGGAACCGGCCAGGTGGGCCGTGAAGTGGTGAGGCTGGCGGTCAAGGAAGGTCACAGTGTTGCTGTTCTCTGCCGGAATCCGCCGTCGCCGGGATCCCCGGCCCGGACCGCAGGGGCGGAGTACTTCGCCGCCGACGTCACGACCGGCGAGGGGCTGGCAGCGGCCGTGGCCGGGGCCGCCGTCGTGATCGACTGCCTGGAGGGTCGCTCCGGGAAGGCGCTGAAGAACTTCGCCGACGGCGGCGCGCGGCTGCTCGCCGCCGCCCAGGACGCCGGCGCTGCCCGGGCACTGGTGCTGTCCATCGTCAATTGTGACCGGAGCAGCTTCGGCTACTACGCCTCGAAGGCAGCCAAGGAACAGGTCTACGAGCTGTCCGGATTTGAGACGGCCGCGGTCCGGGCGACGCAGTTTCATTCGCTGCTCGCATCGATCTTCGCCGCGGGCTCCAGGCTGCGGATCATCCCGGTGGTCAAGGGTGCCCGGTTCCAGCCGATTGCGCCGGCCTACGTCGCGGCGGCCCTGCTCGAGGCCGCCCTTGAACCGTCAGCGGGCGTGCGCCACAGCATCAGGACCATAGGCGGCCCCGAGATCCAGGAGATGGAGGAGTTCGCCCGGCAGTGGAAGACGGCCACCGGGTCCCGCGGTCGGCTTGTACGGCTCCCGCTGCCCGGCGCGATGGGCAAATTCCTGCGCGCGGGGCTGAATCTGGTTCCGCAGGAACGCCACGCCGGTGAGACTTTTAGCCGCTGGCTGGCAATGAGCGCGGATAGTTTGTAGCCTAGGGACACCGGCAACGCCGTTCCTTCGGGACCGGCGTTGCTTCGGGGCTATAGCTCAGTTGGTAGAGCGCTTCGTTCGCATCGAAGAGGTCAGGAGTTCGAATCTCCTTAGCTCCACCATTTGCGGGGAATCCGTGCACAGTGAGGATCCCTTCGGTGGCGGAGAGATCCGGAGCCCGGCCGCGGTGATACCGCCTCTGGTGCTGCATGGTCGCACCGAACCGGCGATGCCGCCGAAAGATGCGGCCGAAGACCCCGCGTCCCTGTCCGGTCCTGCGGCGGCATCGTAGCCTCGGGGTACGAACAGCTTGGGGGAGCAGATGACCAGGAACTCCACAACCCGGTCCAGCCGGAGGCGGTGGACCGCAGCGATCTTCATCATCGCGGGCGCCCTGGTCGGCATACCCGCCGTGGCAGCCGGGAACAACATGTTCAGCCAGGCCGTTGGCCGGGTCACTGTGGTCACGGACGCCGATGGCAGGGAGCGCACCGTGTACTGGCACGACTATCCTGGCATCGCCGACGTTGATCCCCAGAAAATTCTGCAAGGACCCACACCCGAGGAGGGCCTTGCCGCCGGGCAGGACATGATCGCGGAGGTCAGGGCTGCCCTTACGGCGCAGCTTCAGCTGGAATGGGCACCCACACCGGACGGGCAGGAAGTTTTCGACCCGTTTGTCCATCAGATCCAGAATTACTTCGGAGGTGAATCGCTTCTGACTGCCATGAACGCGCTTCCCTCACAAAGCACCAGCGTGCCCCGGGCCTGGGCGGACAAGCAGCGCACGTTGGCAATCATCGGGACGGTCATCGCCAGGCACGGGTACTCGGCGCCCGTCATCGACACCTTCGACCAATGGACTGATGAGCAGCGCACGAGTGACCTTGGCGGGAAAACGCCCGAGACACAGGTGATCGTATCCGGGATGGCGCAGGGACCTGCCGGTCAGTGGCTGTCTTTCACCTTCCAAGACCTCGCCAAGGACGCCACGGGGCGCCTTGAGGAACGCCTCACCCGTCCCACCGAATCGGGCTGGCAACTGGACACGCTTAGGCTCAGCTATGGCGCGAACGGGCTGCTGCCGGACGCATACCGGGAGGAGTTCAAGGAGCGGCTGGAACCCTTCGCCGGCCAGACGCCTCCGGCGCCCCTGGCAACCTAGGAAGCAGGCGTGCGCCTGCCGGGCCCTCCGCAGCCGGTGACCTGCCGGCGGATTGCCTCGGCGGCGCGGCCCGATATCCTGTCCAGTGAGACGAGGAGAATCATGACCACCCTGAAAGAACGCCTGCACGCCGACGTCGTCAGCCACATGAAGGACCGCAACAAGGTCGCACTCACCACGGTGCGCAACGTCCTGGGCGAAATCGAAACCCGCGAGAAGTCCGGCAAGACGCCAATTGTGCTGGACGACGCCCAGGTGACCTCACTGCTGCAAAAGGAAGCCGCCAAGCGCCGCGACACCGCCCGCATCTACACCGAGGCGGGGGAGTCCGAGCGGGCGGCGGCGGAAATCGCTGAGGCCGAAATCATCGAGGCTTACCTGCCGAAGGCACTGACCACCGCCGAGGTGGAGGCGATCGTCGACGAGGTGATCGCTGGCCTCACTGCCGGTGGCACCGAGCTGACCATCCGCCAGCTGGGCGCCGTGATGAAGCCGGTGACCGCCAAAGTCGCCGGACGCTTCGACGGCAAGGCCGTCAGCGAGATCGTGCGGAGCCGCATCCCGCAGTGATGGAGCATGTCCGGCCCCGGCATCCGCGGCCGTCGCGGATGGCTGCCGGCCTCGCCTGTATCCTGAGAAGGTACGTCACGTGGCAGCATCCGCCCTGAGCAAGCGCGGTTCGTGACCGGACGACTGTCCGACAGCCTGGACCGGATCCGGGCGCCGCCGAATCCCGCCGCAACCTTCAGTCTCCGCCCTCGGACGCTGGGATTGGAACTCTTATCGCCACCGCCGTGCCCGGCCGCCCCCAGGAAATCCCGACGCCGACCGGCAAGCCCCCGCGGACAGCCGCGGCGGATGAGCCCGGCGTCGTGACGTGGGCCGAGGGCGGGCAGAGCAAATCGGCGCGATGGCGATCGGCGAACGGCAGACCCGCACCGGCGCGCGTGGAAGTGGTCACGGACTCGCTGACAGCCGATGAGGCGAACCGGATGGCGTCCCAGGGCATCGCGATGCTCTGGCATGGCGACTTCCACAACGCCCGGCAGATCCTCAACGCCATGGACCGGCGACTGGGCAGCGGAAAGAAAAAGGCCGCCGACAGCCCAGCCGATGAGTTCTACCGGCATCGCCAGTCCCGCTCGCACCGTGCACGCATTCTCGGTCTGCTCCTGATTCCATTGAATCCGGGCCCGGTGGTGCCCCTGCGGCGCTCCCCGGACATCCAGGTGGCCGCCGGGGAGG
Organism: Arthrobacter ginsengisoli; assembly: GCF_031456935.1. Classification (NCBI taxonomy): domain Bacteria; kingdom Bacillati; phylum Actinomycetota; class Actinomycetes; order Micrococcales; family Micrococcaceae; genus Arthrobacter; species Arthrobacter ginsengisoli. The sequence continues at coordinate 109,922 of NZ_JAVDVQ010000005.1, forward strand.
CGTACGGGGACATCGGCGAACCGTCGGTGGTGTCCCTGCATGAGCTGGTCGGGGCCATCGGTGCCCACGAGTGGCGGCGGAACGGCGTCTACGTGCCTGCCCTCCAGGGCCGCATCCATCCGCACTACGGCACCTTCTTCCCGACCCGCGGCGAGTACGTTGACCTGCTGGCCGACGCGCCGCTGCCGTCGGATGTGCTGGCGTTCGACGTCGGAACAGGCACGGGCGTGCTCGCTGCCGTCCTCGCCCGCCGCGGAATCCAGCGCGTGGTGGCGACGGACAACGAACCCCGCGCGATTGCCTGCGCCCGCGAGAACTTCCGGAATCTTGGGCTCCAGGACCGTGCGGAGGCCGTCCTGACCGACATGTTCCCGCCCGGCCGCGCACCGCTCATCGTGTGTAACCCGCCCTGGATTCCGGCCACGCCGCATTCCTCCCTGGACAATGCGGTCTACGACCCCGGCAGCAGGATGCTGTTCCGTTTCCTCAACGAGGTCTCCGACCATCTGGAGCCGGGCGGTGAGGCCTGGCTCATCCTCTCGGACCTGGCCGAGCACCTGGGTCTGCGGACCCGTGACGAGCTGCTGGGCGCCTTCGAGGCGGCAGGGCTGACGGTGCTGGAACGGTTCGACACCAAGCCAACCCACCCTAAGGCATCCGACCGCACCGATCCGCTGTTTGAGGCCCGTGCGGCCGAGGTCACCTCGCTGTGGCGGCTCGCGGCCCGCTAGTCCCGCGCCCCGCCACACGCGCCAACGCCGTTCCGAACCCTACATCGAGAGTGAAATACCCATGAGCCTGATCCGGCTGCAAGACGTCAGCGTGCGCTTCGACAACACCCAGATTCTCCGGGAGGCCTTCTTCCGCCTTGAGGCCGGCGACCGGGTGGGCCTGATCGGCAAGAATGGCTCCGGCAAGACCACCATCCTCAAACTGGCCCTGGACCAGGTGGCACCGGACACCGGAACGGTCACGCTGGAACTCGGGACCAAAGTGGGCTACTTCTCCCAGTTCTCCGAGCTCAACGGGGAAGCCACGATTCTTGAAGTGCTGGACGCGCTGTTTTCCGAGATCAAGGCGATCGAGGCCGAACTGGCCGGCATCGACGCATCCATCGCGGCTGATCCGGAGGCCGACCTCGACCGACTGATCGGCCGCCAGGCGGAGCTGTTCGAGGACATGGACCGGCTCGACGGCTGGGACTACCCGCGGCGCATCGACACCGTCCTCACCACCCTGGGCTTCGACGGGGCCCACCGCAACTGCGCGATCGACGAGCTCTCCGGTGGCTGGCGCAACCGCGCCGCCCTGGCCAAGATCCTGCTCGAAGGCCCCGACGTGCTGCTGCTGGACGAGCCGACCAACTTCCTGGACGTGGCCGGCGTCGAATGGCTTGAAAGCTGGTTCCGGGACTTCAAGGGTGCCGCAATCATCGTCTCGCACGACCGAAAATTCCTGGACGCCGTCGTCACCCGGATCATCGAAGTTGAAAACTTCCACCTGCACGAATACCCGGGCAACTTCGCCGAGTACGTGGTCCAGAAACAGTTCCGCCTCAAGACGCTTGAGCAGCAGTTTGTGCACGAATCCGAGCTCCTGGCCTTTGAAGCCGAGGGGATCGCCGACCGCCGCGAGGCGGCCAAGGCGGCCAGCCGCGGGCTGGGCAACGAGCTGGCCAAGATCAAGAAGTCCCGCACGCCACGGCCCGTCGACCAGATCGTCACCGAGATCTACGGCGGCCTGCACGTCAAGGACGTCCTCTGCCGGGTCGAGGGACTGGGCAAGTCCTACGGCGAGAAGCTGCTGTTTGACGACCTGTCCTTCGAGATCCGCCGGGGCAACCGGATCGTGGTCCTCGGCTCCAACGGCAGCGGCAAGTCCACCCTGCTGAAGGTGCTGACCGGCGAAGAGCGAGCCGATTCCGGTGACGTGGCCTGGGCCAAGGGACCCGGCTTTGTCTCCTACAACCAGATGCTAGAGGACCTCGACGACGCCGACACGGTATCCCACGCGGTCAACGCCCTACCCGACAGCCTGGCGTTCAGCGCCACCAAGAAATCCGTCAACCGCTTCCTCGCGATGTTCCAGTTCTCCGAGGCGGACCTCAAACAGAAGATCGGGAACCTCTCCGGCGGGCAAAAGGCGCGCGTCGCCATGGCTCAGTGCCTCCTCTCCGGCGCCTCGGTGCTGCTGCTGGACGAGCCGACCAACCACCTGGACATGTCCAGCACGCAGGTCATGGAACGCGCGCTGGTGCACTTCCCCGGAGCCGTCGTGGTGGTCAGCCACGACCGGTTCTTCAGCGAAAAGATCGCCAACCGCCACCTGGTGTTCGGCGTCGAGGGCGCGGCTCCGGGCGAAATCGCCGTCCGCGTGGCCTAGCGGCTTTAAGCCCCAGGCCGGCGGCGGTGAACGGTAACCGGTACCGTCAGACCGCCGCCGCCGCGGGATAATAGAAGCATGACCGAACAGGATCAAGACCGCGACCCGTGGGAAGAATTCGACAGGCTCAAGCCTGCCGGACCCGACCGCGTGGCCGGCTTCCCCGGGGGCGAACCCGCGGGCTTCGGGTTCCGTACGGGGGTCCGCAGTGCGAAGGTGGCCATCGGCTTCGCCGTGTACGCGCTGACCCTGGGAACCGTCCTGGTCGTGATCGGTGCCGTTGTCTTCATTGGCGAAAAGCAGTGGCTGTTGCTGGGACTCATGGTGCTGATTGAGGCGGTATTTGTCCTGGCCTTCAGCCGGCTGGTCGCACTGGCACGGCAGCGCCGCTGACTGTCCTTTTCCGCCGACCCTTTCCGCCACGGCGTTGGTCGCGCCGGCTACAGCCAGCCCTTCTTCTTGAAGATGCCGTACATCAGCGCGGCAGTGGCGGCCATCAGCCCGATAGCCATGGGGTAGCCGAAGCTCCATTGCAGCTCGGGCATCCGGTCAAAATTCATGCCGTAGACGCCGGCGACAAAGGACGGCGCAAAGAAAATGGCCGCCCAGGATGAGATCTTCTTGACCTGCTCATTCTGCTTGGCACTGGCCTCGTTCTGGCGGTTGGCCGTCAGTGTGCCGTCGAGGGTAAGGGCGTTCTGCAGGAGGTCCCGGAAGGAATCCGCGCGGGAGATCAGCCGCTCCACATGGTCTTCGACGTCGCGGAGGTTGTGCTGGAGTTCGGGTTTCACCTCATACTTTTCGAAGCCGCGCCGGAGCAGCTGGACCATGGCAGGGAGCGGATGGATGGCGCGCTGGAACTGGATGACTTCGCGGGCCAGTTCGTAGATCCGCCGGGAGACCGTGGAGTCACCGCTGAACAGTTGGTCCTCGATCTCGTCGATGTCGTTCTCCAGCCCCGCGACGACGGGTTGGTAGTCGTCCACCACCTGGTCCATCAGGGCGTAGAGCACGGCCTCCGGCCCGTGGCACAGGAGGTCGGGGTGCCGCTCCATTTTTCGACGCACCTGCGCCACGCCGCCGGTTTCGGCGTGCCGGACGGTGACCACGAAGTTCCTGCCGGTGAACACGTGCAGTTCGCCGAATTCCACGGTTTCGGTCGCGTCCAGGTACCGCGCGGGCCGCAGCACCGTGAAGAGGACGTCGTCGTAGCGTTCGAGTTTGGGGCGCTGGTGGGCCGAAATGGCGTCTTCCACGGCCAGGCTGTGCAGCCCGAACTCCGCCGCGACCGCGGCCATTTCGTCCTCTGTCGGCCGGTAGAGGCCGATCCACGCCATCCCGCCGTACTGGCTCAGGGTCTCAAAGGTCTGCTCGAGGTTCTGCGGCTCGGCGCTGCGGACGCCGTCGACGTAGACGGCGTTATCGATGATAGTCACGGGCTCATTATCCAGTCTTCCCCGGCCGGGTCCGTGCAGCCGGCCGGCGGCTGGGCTGCGCAGCCGGCGGGACGGACCGGGGGATCACCTCGGCCGTGCGGGGGCCAAGGAGCTGCCCTGGGCCAGCCGGCTGATCAGCGGTTCGGTGCGGTACTGGATATGCGTGTGCAGGGCCAGGACGGTCTCCGTCCGGATGACGCCCCTGATCCGGAGAATGGAGCGCAGGGCGGCCTGCAGGTTGTGTGTGTCCGTGGCCACCACGCGGCACCACACATCGCCGCGGCCGGAGATCTCATGGACTTCCAGGACCTGTGCGATCAGGCGCAGGGCGCCCACCACCCCGTCGAGTTCCCGGTGGTTGACCTCGATCGTGACGAAGGCGACGACGTCGTAACCGACCGCTTCGAGGTCGATTTCACGGCCGCCGTCGTGCAGCAACCCGGAACGCTGCATGCGCCGCACCCGGGACTGCGCGGTGTTGCGGGCGATGCCCAAGGCCTCGCTGAGTTCGCCAATCTGGATCCGCGGATCCCGGATCAGTTCCAGCAGAATCTTCAGGTCGGTGGGGTCAAGACTGTTCAAATCGTCACTCCGGTTCATTCAGGCGGCGGCTGATTGACTGTTTTGATCAATTTTGGCATGGAATTTGGCCGCTGAGAGCAGCAATCCCGCATTCTTGACCTATCAAATCTTCGCGGGCTGGCGGTTCCCCCATCACAGGGAACACGCGGCCCGCTTCCACGCAAGGGCACGGACATGACTGTCTTCAGCGAACTTCGCATGCGCCCGGCCACGGCAGACGGCTGGGGCTGGGATGCTTCCATCACCGCACGGCTGGTGATGGCCGGCGTCGTGATCTTCACGCTGCTGGTCGGCGCGAATCTCGCCACGCCGCTCTACCCGCTGCTGCAGGCCAAACTCGGCATTACCGCGCTCGATGTGACGGTGGCTTTCTCCATGTACGTCCTGGCGCTGGTGGCGACCCTGGTCCTGGCCGGCCACTGGTCCGACCACATTGGGCGCCGGGCCGCCCTGGTGCTCGCCGTGCTGGTCGGGCTTGCCGGCGGCTCCGTCTTTGCCACGGCGGACAGCCTGTTCACGCTGTGTGCCGGCCGGGCCCTGCAGGGCATTGCGGTGGCCTTCGCCACGGGCGCCAGTTCGGCGGCGCTGCGCGAGTTGCTGCCCAGCCGTCCCGAGTGGGCCTCGCGGTTCACCCTGCTGGCGTCCGCCGGCGGGGTGGCGGCCGGTCCGGCGATCGGGGGAGTGCTCTCACTGCTGCCGGGGCCCACATCCACGCCGTATTACCTGCATTCCCTGGCCCTGGCCGCGCTGCTGGTCCCGCTGTACCTGCTCAAGGCCCGCCCGGCCATCACCTCGGTCTCGGGTCCGCAGCCGCTGAGCGTGCTGGCGCCGCGCCGGCCCTCCGTGTCCCGGGAGGCGCGCGGCGCGTTCTGGCTGGCGTCCGCGGTGGGGTTCCTCAGCTTCACCGTGTTCGGGTTTTGCCTTTCGCTGGCGCCGGGCTATTTCGCGCAGATCGTCCACGCCGATTCGCGTCCGCTGATCGGACTGCTGGCGGGACTGACTCTCGGGTCCTCCGCACTCAGCCAGCTGGTCGCCGTGCGGGGACGCTTCGTCGTGCCGATCGGACTGGGCATGCTGGCCGTGTCGGTGCTGCTGATCGCGGCGGCTGCCGCCTGGAGCAGCCCGTGGCTGCTGATCCTCGCGAGCATAACCGCCGGATTTGGACAGGGTGTGTCCTTCCGGACCGTCTTCAACGACGTGGCCGGCAAGGTCGAGGCCGCCCGGCACGCGCAGATCATCAGCACCGTCTACGTCATCACGTATCTCGGCAGCGCCTTTCCCGTGATCGGGCTGGGGCTCGCCGCCGGGGTGGTCGGCCTGCAGCCGGCAGTCGCCGGCTTCGTCGTGCTGTGTTCGATGGCGGCGGGCACCCTTGCCGTCATCACGCTGCGCGGGGCGCTGCGCCGTCGGGCCTAGTCCGGCAGCGGGCCCTGGTTGCCCTGGATGTGGTCGAACACGAGGGTCGTTTCGGTATGGCCCACGACCGGATCGGTGGCCAGATTGTCCAGCACCCAGTCGCGGAGGTCCTCGGTGGTGGCGACAGCGATGTGCAGCAGATAGTCCACGGAGCCCGACGTGTGGAAGGTCGAGAGCACGGCCGGGAGCTTCGGGACCCGGGACGTAAAGCGGTCGATCTGCTCGCGGTCGTGGGCGCGGAGCCTCACCGCGATGAGGGCCTGCACGGAGCGGCCGATCGCGGACAGACTCAATTTCGCTTCAAAACCCTGGATGATCCCGCGCTCCGACAGTGCCCGGGTGCGCATCAGGGCGGTGGACGGCGCGATGCCGACCAGCTCGGCCAGCTGCTTGTTGGAGATCCGGGCGTCGGCGACGAGTGCCGCGAGCAGGCGCTCGTCGATCGCGTCCAGCGGCTCGCCGGCCCCTCCCGGCCGAAGATTCTTCGCACTGCTACTCACGGTTCCTCCTTGAAGTGTTGTCAGTTCATCATAAACGGCGCATACCGGCACTTCCATTCGTGGGCCCTACAAAACCCCGAATTATTGCCAGATACTTGCGGAATTCAACGGTGAATATTCATAAGGAGCAAAGTGCTTTCTCAAGACTCGCTGGCGGTCCACGCCGGCCGCAACGGCCTCACTGAACTGGGCGTCCACGCCGTACCGATCGATCTGTCCACCACCGCGCCGCTTCCCTCCGTGCACGACGGCGGTCTCGCTTATGAGCACATGGCCACAGGCGGGACCCACCGGGAAGGCCAGAGCACCGTCTACCAGCGGCTCTGGAATCCCACCGTGGCACGGTTCGAGGAGGGCGTTGCCGTGCTCGAAGACACCACGGAGGCTGTAGCGTTCGCCACCGGCATGGCGGCGCTCAGCGCCGTGCTGCTCGCCGTCGTCGCCACCGGCAAGAAACACGTGGTCGCGGTGCGGCCGCTGTACGGCGGAAGCGACTACCTGCTGGCCTCGGGCGTGCTCGGCAACGACGTCACGTTCACGACCCCGGCGGGCGTGCACGCCGCGCTCCGCCCCGATACCGGCCTGGTGATCCTGGAGACGCCGGCCAACCCGAGCCTGGAGCTCGTCGATATCGCCGGCGTTGCCGCGGCCGCAGACGGTGTCCCATTGCTGGTGGACAACACCTTCGCCAGCCCGGTCCTCCAGCGCCCTTTCCGGCACGGTGCCGCGATGGTGCTGCACAGCGCCACCAAGTTCCTCGGCGGACACGGCGATGCCATGGGCGGCGTGGTGGCCGCGGCTCCCGAATGGACCACCAGGCTGCGCCAGATCCGGGCCGTCACCGGCGGCATCCTCACGCCCTGGCCAGCCTATCTGCTGCACCGCGGCCTGGCCACACTGCCGGTCCGGGTGCGCGCGCAGCAGGCCAGCGCGCAGAAGGTCGCCGTCGCCCTGGCCGGGCACGGTCTCGTCCTGCGCGTCTACTACCCGGGGCTGCCCGAGTGCGATCCGCAGAGGCTGATCGGGACGCAAATGTCCGGTCCCGGCTCGCTCCTCGCCTTCGAGGTGGGCAGTGCCGAGCACGCCGAACGGATCCCCGCCGCCGTCGGCATGATCACGCACGCGGTCTCACTCGGCGGCATCGACACCCTGATCCAGCACCCGGCGGGGCTGACCCACCGGCCGGTTGCCGCCGATGCCAGGCCGCATGCCAGCCTGCTGCGGGTGTCGGTGGGCCTGGAAGACCCGTCCGACATCGTGGCCGACCTCGTGCAGGCCATCGAAGCTACGCGCTGACGCCCGTTGCCGGAGCCCCGGCCGCCGGGGCGGGCCGGGCAGGATGCACGACGGCGGTGATCACCGCCGTCGTGCAGGCCAGCCCGATCACGGCCAGCGCCAGCGCGGTCCAGCCCAGCCACTGGAAAACCAGCCCTCCGGCCCAGCCGATGACGCTGGAGCCGAGGTAATAAGCGAGGTTGTAGAGCGACGCGGCCTGTGCCCGGCCGGTCGCCGCGATCACACCGGTCCAGCCGGCGCCGATGCTGTGCGCCGCGAAAAATCCGCCGGTGAACAGCAGCAGGCCCGCCATGATAAGCGGCAGCAGTGCCGTCAGCGTCAGGGACAGGCCCGCTACCATCAGCACCGTCCCCGCGATCAGCACTGTGCGCCGCCCGAACCGCTCCGTCAGCCCACCGGCCCAGCGGGAGGTCACCGTTCCGGAGAGGTAGGCCAGGAAGATCAGGCTGATGACGGTGGCCGGCAGGCTGAACGGTTCCCCGGAGAGCCGGAAGCCAAGGTAGTTGTAGACCGCCACGAAACCGCCCATCAGCAGGAACGCCTGGACATACAGGGCGAGCAGCCGTGGATTCCGGCCGTGGCCCGCCAGCGTCCGGAGCGCCCCGCGGAAGCCGCCGGCTGGCGCGGCCGTGAAGCCCCGGGCCCGCGGGATCAGGACCAAAAACAGGCCCGCGGCCACGGCAGCCAGGATCGAGACTGAGAGGGCCGCCGCCCGCCACCCCCACAGTTCGCCGACGAAGCCGGCCAGCAGCCGGCCGGCCAGCCCGCCCAGGGTGGTGCCGGCGACGTAGGTTCCGGCCGCCAGCGCTGCGTGGGCCCTGTTGACCTCCTCGTTGAGGTAGGCGATGGCGATGGCGGGGATGCCGCCCAGTGCCATGCCCTCGAGCATCCGCAGGCCGAGCAGCATCGGGAAGCTGGAGGCCAGCGGGACCAGAAGCCCCAGCACCGTGGCGGCCGAGATGCCCCACGTCATCGCCCGTACCCTGCCGATGCGGTCGGCCAGGAAGGACCACGGCAGCACCGTCAGGGCCAGCCCCACGGTGGCCAGCGAGATGGTGAGTGCTGCGTCGGCGGCCGTGACCTGCAGCTCCGCGGCCATCATCGGCAGTACCGCCTGGGTGGAGTACAGCTGGGCGAAGGTGGCGACGCCGGCGAACGCCAGCCCCGCGAGAATCTTCTGGTAGGCCGCGGACCCCTTCGGATGCCCCGGCCAGGCAGCTGCAACGACGCCGGGCTCCGCCCCGGGCGCGGGGGCCGAAGGGACCTTTCCGGCGGAATCAGGGCGGCGGAGCAGCGGAAGTCGTGGCATCCTTCCAGAGTAGGCTCCAGTCAAGGCATGCTTCCAATGCATGATTCACATAGAATCCATAGCGAATATGGAACGATTTGGACGGTGGACCATGGACGTGGAGCACAAACAGCTGGTCCAACTGCTGCCGCTGCTGCCCCTGCTGGCCGAGCTCGGGCGGACGCAGCACATCACCGCGGCCGCCGAGGTGCTGGGGCTGCCGCAGTCGACGGTCAGCCGGGGCATCGCCCGGGCCAGCAGCATCATCGGGACGGAACTGCTGATCCGCGACGGACGAGGCGTGCGGCTGACCCCCGCCGCCAAGGCGCTGCTGCCACACATCGAGACTGCGCTTGGCGAGTTCCAGACCGGGCTGGACCTGGTCCGGCACGAATCAGAGGTGGTGCGGGGCCGGATCGCGGTGTCCTTCCAGCACACCTTCGGCGAGGAGATGCTGCCGCTGCTGATCAGCGCCTTCCGCAGCCGGCATCCCCAGCCGGCCTTCGACCTCAGCCAGGGCGCCCGGGACGGCTGCCTGGCCGAGCTGGCCGCCGGCGACGCGGACCTGGCACTGACCGCGCCCATCGCGGCGCCGACCCGGCTGATCTCCTCGGCAGCCCTCTACCGGGAACCGCTGCGGCTGGTCGTCCACCACCGGCATCCCCTGGCCGGCCGCCGCCGGGCACACCTGGCGGACATCCGGCGGGACCCGTTCGTTGCGATGGGCCCCGGCTACGGCTTGCGCTCGTTGACGGACGCACTGTTCCGCGAGGCTGGCTTTCGCCCGCGCATCGCTTTCGAGAGCCAGGACTCCCACACCGCCAGAGGCCTCGTCTCGGCTGGACTGGGAGTGAGCATCCTCCCGCCCGGCGGGCTGGCCCCCGGCCGCCACACCCCGGCGCAGCCCGGAGACCTCGGCTGGGTGGAGCTCGCCCTGGATTCAGGCCTTGCCTTCCGGGAGATCGGCCTGGCGTGGCGGGAACGGCGTGGGGGAGCGGACGCCGAGCCGGACCCGGTGCGGCTGTTCCGGGAGCTGGTGCTCAGCGAGGGCCCGGCACTCCTGGCCGGCTTCGTCCGCGGCCGCTCCGGCAGCTGACTTCGGCGATGTGCCGGAGCGACCAGGCGATGTGGCGGTCAGCCCAGCAGCTCCGCCATGACCTCCGCCACGGAACCGGTCCGCGCCCGCTGCCAGCCCGTGCCGGCCCAGAGGTTCAGCCGCTCCGGATCCCCGGCGGCGGCCGCGGCCGCGCGCAGCGGGGCAGTGAGATGGTGCACGGCAGGGTAGGCCTCCGGCGCATCGGGGTGGTCCCGGACAAACTCGTTGACCAGCGCACGGGCCGGACGTCCGGTGAAAGCCCTCGTCAGTACGGTCTCCGTGAAGTGCGGGCTGGCGAGGGCGTCCTTGTACAGCTGCCGGGCGCCACTTTCGTCCGTGCGGAGGAACGCCGTGCCCAGCTGTGCCGCCTGTGCCCCCGCGGCCAGCACCTCGTCCAGCCCGGACCGGTCCATCACCCCGCCGGCGGCAAGCAGCGGGAGCCCGACGGCGGACCGCACCCGGGCGAGCAGCTCCGCCGTCGTGCCCGGCCCGCTGTCAACGTGGCTGCCTTCCCGCGAGGCGTGCACGGTCCGCGCCTGGAAGGCGGCACTGTGGCCACCGGCGCTCGCATGTTGCACCACCAGCGCATCCGCGCCCTGCCCGGCCGCCTCAAGCGCCTCGGCGACTGTGGTGACAGTGACCAGCACCGCCGAACCCGCCTGCTGGAACGCACGCACCACATCGGCGCCGGGCAGCCCAAAAGTGAAACTGACCAGTTCCACCGGATCAGCCAAGAGCGCCTCGACCTTGCCCTGCCAGTGGTCGTCGTCGTCGAGCCGCAGCGGCGGGACCTCCACGCCGTACCGCAACGCATCCGCTGCCAGCCGGCCCCGGTACTCCTCAAGCTGGGCCCGCACGGCCTTGGAGGGTGGCAGCTGGGCAGCATCAGAGACGAAGAGATTCATGCCGAATCGTGCCCCGGAGGCCCGTGCGGCGCCGATCTCTGCCCGCATGGCGTCCACGCTTTTATATCCCGCGGCGAGGAAGCCCAGGCCGCCGGCCTGATGCACTGCCGTCACGAAGCCAGGCGTGGACGTCCCGCCGGCCATGGGGGCGGCAATGATGCGGGTGCCAAAGAGGGCGTGCGGCATGGGTCACTCCTGGAGACGGATTCAGTAGTCTGTTCTGGTGACCCATTCTGACATCCCGCCGGCGGCGGACTCCGGCCCCTCGTCCACCACCGCTGCCGGTGCGGTGATCGGCCTCGACATCGGCGGGACCAAGACCCGGGGAGTCCGCTTCGAGGACGGCCGGGCCGTGGCCGATGAGTCCGTCGGCAGCTCGAACGTGCAGAACGTCAGCCGGGAGGAAGCGGCCCTGCACCTCGCGGAGCTCTTCGCACGGATCGGCGGCGGAACGGTCGCCCAGGTCTACGCGGGAGCCGGCGGCATCGATACCGACGCCGACGCCGCGGCCCTCACCGCACTGATTGCCCCGCACGTCCCGGGCGCCAGGATTACCGTGGTCCACGATTCGCGGCTGCTGCTGGCGGCCGGAGGCGCGAGCACCGGCGTTGCCGTCATTGGCGGAACGGGCTCGGCCGCCTGGGGCCGGAACAGCCGCGGCGAGGAAGCCCGTGCCGGCGGCTGGGGATACCTGCTGGGCGACGAAGGCAGCGGATACTGGCTGGGCCGTGAGGCGGTCCGCCACAGCCTGCGCCGGATGAACCAGGGGCTGGCACCGGACGAGCTGACGACGGCGCTGCTGGCCTCGTGCGGTGTGGCTGACCCCAACAAGCTGATCGCGCTCTTCCATTCACCGGACACCGGGCGCCGTTACTGGGCTGAGCGGGCCCGGCTGGTGGTCGATGCTGCCGCCGCAGGCCACACCGCCAGCCGGGAACTCGTGGACCAGGCCGGACGTGATCTCGCGGCACTGGCACTCCAGACGGTCCGGCAGCTCGGCATCGACGGCCCGGTGATCCTGGGCAGCGGCCTCGGCATGAACGTTCCCCGCCTGCAGGAATCCTTCCGCTCAACCCTGGCCGCCGCGGGAATCACCGACGTCCGCGTCCTGGACCGGGACCCTGTCTTTGGCGTGCTCCAACTCGTGGCCGAGCAGGGCTGACTTGGCCCGCGGCGACTCCGCTGCCAGGCGCCACTACGCTGGAGGGATGAGCCTTAACTTCGACACCCGCCCCGCTGCCTACGCGGTCATCATCCGCGACGGCGCCATCCTGCTGGCGTACTGGAAGCAGGGCGGCAAGGAAGGGTGGACCCTGCCGGGCGGTGGGCTGGACCTGGGCGAGCACCCCGTGGACGGCTGCCGCCGGGAGATCCATGAGGAAACCGGGTACCACGCGGAGGTCGGCACGATGCTGGGGATCGACGTCGGGCACTGGCCCGCGGAGATCCGGATCGACGGCGGCGAACGCGACTTCCAGTCCCTGCGGCTCATCTACGAGGCGACCATCACCGGCGGGGAGCTGCGGCACGAGGTGAACGGCAGCACCACGCACGCGGCCTGGATTCCGCTGGGTGACGTCGCCGGGCTGAACAAAGTCTCCCTGGTCGACGCTGCGCTGCGGCTCTACCGCGAACGGCCGCTGGACGGCAGACTCGCCTGACGACTTTCCAACGGAATACTTCCCCGACGGTCCCTAGCCAGGGCCCGCAGGCCCGATCTATCCTAAAAAAGCCGCCGGGATGTCCCGGCCGGCCGGCACCCGGCCATAGCGGGTTCAGAAGCCGGAACAGCACGCGAGAAACGGGGAGGTGGAGACGATGACTGCGGAATTCCTGCGCGCCCAGGGCGCCACCATCAGCCAAACCATCTCTCCTGCCCCGGCCACCCGCACCCACTAGCCTTTCAGCTGCCGGCTTCCACCGGCAGAGCGGCACGTGCCCCGGGGCCCCATCAAAGGGTTTTCGTTGACTGCTACTTCTGCACATCCAGCTGCGTCCACGGGCGCGTCCGGCGTCCCACTCACCACCACCGCCAACAACCTTCCCGCCGGTCCGGCGGACTACGGCTTCACCGACGCCGTCGCCGAACACTTCGCGGCCCACCCCCAGCCGGGCGGCACCGGCGCGGGCCGGATCGTCCGCGTGGACCGCAACCTGGTCCTGGTCGCCGCCCACAACATGATCCTCCATCTGCCCTACCCCGGCAGCGGGGAGCTGCCCGCCACCGGGGACTGGGTCTGGCTCGGATCCACTGCCGCTGGGGAGCCCGCCATCGCGGGCATCTTGCCGCGGCACTCGGAACTGAGCCGCAAACGCGCCTTTGAAGCCTCTTCGGAGTCGCAGGTCCTCGCCGCAAACGTGGACATCGTCGGCATCGTGGTGCCCGTGGACCGGCCACTCACCCACAACCGGCTCGAACGCACCCTCGTCGCGGCCTGGGACTCGGGCGCCTCTCCGCTTGTCATCATCACCAAGGCGGACCTCGCCGATCTGGCGGACGACGTCGTCGGCACGGTGATGCGCCAGGCCGGCGGCGTCGCGGTGGTCACCACCTCCGCGGAACAGGGCGACGGTCTCGACGAACTGCTGGGCCATCTGCCGCCCGGCGGCACGCTCGTGCTGCTGGGTCCCTCGGGGTCCGGCAAATCAACCCTCATCAACGCACTCGCCGGCATCGAGGTCCAGGAAACCGGGGCAGTCCGGGCCGGCGACGGAAAGGGCAAACACACCACCACCTCCCGGGAGCTCGTGCCTCTGCCGGGCGGTGCCGTGCTGACGGACACCCCCGGGGTGCGCGGCTTCGGCCTGTTCGACGCCGACGGCGGGATGACCGAGATGTTCGGCGATCTTGAGGAACTCTTCCGGCAGTGCCGGTTCTCCGACTGCGCCCACGGCCGCGAGCCCGGCTGCGCCGTGCAGGCCGCACTCCTGGACGGATCCCTCGATGACCGGCGCTGGGCGAGCTACTTGAAACTCCAGCGTGAACTCGCTGCCCTGGCGCGACGGCACGATGCTGCCGCCCGCCGCGCCTACGCACGGGAGTGGCACCAGAAGATATCGGCCGGCGGCAAGAGCCAGCGCGCTGCCGAACGGGACAGCCACGAGGCTGCTGCCAACCATGGTGCGAAGGGCGGCGGCCGGAAGGGCCGGGGCAGGCCCAAAGGGGGCGCCGGCGGACCGGCCGATCGGGCGGCGGAATGCTAATAAGCAACGCGGGGTCAGTTGCGGCCCATTCCGCCCCCGCCGGAATGGGCGCGAAATGACCCCGCGTTGCATGTCCAGGTCCGCCGCGGGGCGGTGGACGGGTGCTGCGGGGAAAGTTTTCCGCGCGGCACCCATCCAAAATCGCCGGCCCTGCGAATCAGTACGTCAGCCACAGCGCCCCCGGCGATATCCCTGACATTGTCAGCCGCGCTGGTTAGGCTGAGTTTTACGTGCTTTACAGTCAAAAATCAGCGTGTCTATGATCAGTTGGCTGGACCGTCCGTTGTTGCCGCCAACAGTTAGGTAAGCCCCGGAGATGGCTGAAGCCATGATCGAGTTCCAGAGCGTCACCAAGCAGTACCAGAGCGGGCAGGCTGCCGTAGACGACCTGACCATGTCCATCGACAAGGGCGCCATCACGGTTTTCGTCGGCCCCTCGGGCTGCGGCAAGACCACCTCGCTGCGGATGATCAACCGCATGGTCGAGCCGACTTCCGGGACTATCACCGTCGGCGGGCAGGAGGTCACCTCAGTGCCGGCCGCGACACTGCGCCGGTCCATGGGCTACGTGATGCAGTCCTCCGGGTTGATGCCGCACCGTTCCGTGCTGGACAACATCGCCACCGTGCCGCGGCTGAACGGCGTGCCCAAAGCGGAGGCGCGGAAGCGTGCGCAGGAACTGCTCGACGTCGTCGGGCTGGCCTCAGCGCTCGGCAAACGGTACCCCTCACAGTTGTCCGGAGGCCAGCAGCAGCGCGTGGGAGTGGCCCGGGCGCTCGCCGCAGACCCACCCGTGCTGCTGATGGACGAGCCCTTCAGCGCCGTGGACCCCGTGGTCCGCGACGAACTCCAGCAGGAACTCCTCCGGCTCCAGCGGGACCTGGCCAAGACCATCGTCTTCGTCACCCACGACATTGACGAGGCCACCGTCCTGGGGGACAAGGTGGCAGTCTTCGGCCTCGGCGGCAAACTGGCGCAGTACGCCGCCCCCGAGGAAATCCTGCGAGCCCCGGCCAACGACTTTGTGGCGTCCTTCGTGGGCCGGGACCGCGGCTTCCGGCACCTCGGCTTCAGCCCGTCCGACGGCATCACCGTGCACCGGGCCCGGACCATCACGCCCGCTGAACTGGAACATGACGGCAACGCCGCGGGCGAGTGGCAGCTGGTGGTCGACGATGACCTTCGCCCGCTCGGCTGGTCGGGCCCGGGCAAGGGCCCCGCGACGGTTCCCGGCGGATCCCTCTTCCGGAAGGGCGACACACTCCGCCGCGCCCTCGACGCGGCGCTCTCCTCGCCCTCCGGTTTCGGCGTCGCCGTGGACGCGGACGGCCGGGTGGCCGGCGTCATCACCGCCGGGGAAGTCCTCGCCGTGATCGAGTCGGACCGCCGGGTCCGCCAGGGCGTGCTCTGATGGAGTGGTTCCTGGCCAACAGCGCGGAGGTCTTCAGCCTCGCCGGCCAGCACCTTGCCCTGGCCATCCTGCCGATGGTGTTCGGGGTCCTGATCGCCGTCCCGCTGGCCCAGGTCGCCCGGCAGAGCAGAGGCCTGCGGTCGGTGGTCCTGACCGGTTCCTCGCTGCTCTATACGATCCCGTCGCTGGCGCTGTTCATCATCCTGCCGACCATCCTGGGAACCCGGATCCTCGATCCCGTCAACGTGGTCGTGGCGCTGACGATCTACGCCGTCGCCCTCCTGGTGCGCGCCACCCTGGACGCCTTTGACTCGGTGGACGAGGACCTCCGGCAGGCCGCCGTCGCCATGGGGTTCAAGCCGTTGGCACGCTTCCTGCAGATCGATCTGCCGCTGTCCCTGCCGGTACTTTTCGCCGGCCTGCGGGTGGTCTCGGTCAGCAACATCTCGCTCGTCAGCGTCGCGGCCCTGCTCGGCATCGGCAACCTCGGAATGCTCTTCACCTCGGGCCTGCAGCGTGATTTCGTCACCGAAGTGGTGGTGGGCATCATCGCCATCCTCATCCTCGCGCTGCTGATGGACGCCGTGCTGGTCCTGCTCGAGCGGCTGCTGACCCCCTGGACCCGCGCAGCGACCACCGGCGCCGGCACCGATTCCGGCGCCGGTCAGGCCAGGACCGGTCCTGCAGCCGCCGCGCTGCGGCTTTCCGACGCGCAGACAACCGGCGGTGGCTCATGAGCAACGTTGTCACCGACACCTTCGCCTGGCTCGCCAATCCGGAACAATGGTCCGGCAGTGACGGCATCCCGGCCCGGCTGGCCGAGCACCTGCTGTACACGGGCCTGGTCATGCTGATCGCCACCGCCATCGCCGTCCCGATTGGCCTGTACGTGGGGCACACCGGCCGCGGGCGGGTAGCCGCCGTGGCCGTCGCCGGTGCCCTTCGGGCCCTTCCCACCCTGGGGCTGCTCACGCTTTTCGTCCTGCTCGCCGGCATCGGACTGATGCCGCCGATCTGGGCCCTCGTGATCCTGACCGTCCCCCCGCTGCTGGCTGGCACCTACGCCGGCATCGCCAGCGTGGACCGGAACGTCGTCGACGCTGCGCGGGCCATGGGCATGACTGAACTGCAGGTGCTCTTCCGAGCCGAGTTCCCCAATGCGCTGCCCGTCATGTTCGGCGGGTTCCGGACCGGAGTGCTCCAGGCCATCGCCACAGTCTCGGTGGTGGCGTACATCAACCTCGGCGGCCTCGGCAGATACCTGTTCGACGGGCTCGTGCTGTCCGACTTCCCCCAGATGCTGGGCGGGTCCCTGCTGATCGCCGGACTGGCCATCACCGTCGACCTTGTCCTGGCCCTCATCCAGAGGCTCTTCCTGTCCCAGGGAGCCTCTTCCCAGCCAAACCGGAGCCAGCAGGCTGCGGTTGATCTCACAGACCCCGTAACCGCGGGGACTGTTGTTCAAGGAGGTACGTCATGAAGGAAACCCGCCAACGAGCATTCGGCAGACGCGCATTCGGCGGCCTGGCCGCCGGCGTCGGCCTGGCCATGGCACTGTCCGCCTGCGGAGGCTCATCCGATCCGCTCTCCACCGCACCCGCGACGGGCGGAACCACCTCCGGTTCGGGCGCTGCCCTCGTGATCGGGTCGGCCGATTTCCCGGAGAGCCAGATCATCGCCGAGGTCTATGCCGGAGCACTCAACGGCGCCGGCGTGACGGCGAGCACCAAGCCCAACATCGGCTCACGCGAGGTCTACTTCAAGGCCGTGCAGGACGGATCGGTGGACGTCATCCCCGACTACAGCGGAAACCTGCTGCTGCACGTCAACAAGGACGCCACCGAGGTCTCGGCCGAGGACATCTATAAGGCACTGCCGGGCAAACTCCCGGAAGGACTGGCCGTGCTGGAGGCCTCCAAGGCCGAGGACAAGGACGCGATGGTGGTCACGAAAGCCACCGCGGAGAAGCACCAGCTGAAGTCGATCGAAGACATGGCGAAGGTCTGCAGCGAGTTCGTCGTCGGCGCCCCGGCGACGTTCGCCGAACGTGCCTACGGGCTGCCGGGCCTGGCGAAGAACTACAACTGCGTGCCCAAGAAGCTGGAGCCGTTCAGTGACGGCGGCGGCGCCGTGACGCTCAAGGCCCTGCTCTCCGACCAGGTCCAGGTGGCCGACATCTACACCACCACCCCGTCCATCGCGGACAACGATCTCGTGGTGCTCGAGGACCCGAAGAACAACTTCATCGCCCAGCAGGTCCTCCCGCTGTACAACACAGCCAAGATGACTGACAAGGCGAAGGAGACCCTGAACGCAGTGTCCAAGGTTCTCACCACCGAGGACCTGATCAACCTCAACCGGGCCGTCAGCGGCAGCCAGAAGCAGAACCCCAAGGACGCTGCAGCCGCGTGGCTCAAGGACAAGGGACTCGTCCAGTAAGGGGCGCCGCCCGCCCAAGCTGACACCGTCGGCGGCCGCCGGACTCCTCCGGTTCACGGGGAGCCCGGCGGCCGCCGACGGGCGTTTCCCGGCTGTGACGGCCGGACACCCCGTGAGCGAGATCTCAGCGGAAGTACATCCGCCATATGGCATATTTGATGAATGGCAGAATTCAAGCAGTCCACCAAGCTTCATAATGTCCTTTACGACATCCGTGGACCGATTCTTCAGGCCGCCCAGCAGATGGAGGCAGAGGGTCACCGCATCCTCAAACTGAACATCGGGAACCCGGCACCGTTCGGATTTGAAGCGCCGGACGCGATCCTGGTGGACATGATCCGCCACCTGCCGCATGCCCAGGGCTACAGCGATTCCCGCGGCATCTTCTCCGCCCGGACGGCCGTCTCGCAGTACTACCAGACCCGCGGCATCCAGAACATCCACGTCGACGACATCTATCTGGGCAACGGCGTCAGCGAGCTCATCACGATGTCCCTGATGGCGCTGCTCGACGACGGCGACGAGGTCCTGATCCCCACCCCGGACTACCCGCTCTGGACCGCCTCCGTTGCGCTGGCCGGCGGACGGCCCGTGCACTACCTGTGCGACGAGGACTCGGGCTGGCAACCGGACCTGGAGGACCTGGAGGCCAAGATCACCCCGCGCACCAAGGGCATCGTGGTGATCAACCCCAACAACCCGACCGGGGCCGTCTATCCCGAGGACACCCTCAAGAAGATCGTCGCCCTGGCCGAGAAGCACGGCCTGGTCCTCTTCGCCGACGAGATCTACGAGAAAATACTCTACGAGGACGCGGTCCACGTGAACGTGGCCAGCCTCACGGGCGACGCCGTCCTGTGCCTGACGTTCAGCGGCCTGTCCAAGGCCTACCGCGTCTGCGGATACCGGGCCGGGTGGATGGCCATTTCCGGGCCGAAGAAGGACGCAGCGGACTACCTCGAGGGCATCAACCTGCTCGCGAACATGCGCCTGTGCGCCAACGTCCCCGCCCAGCACGCAATCCAGACGGCGCTCGGCGGGTACCAGAGCATCAACGACCTGATCCTGCCGGGCGGGCGCCTGCTCGAGCAGCGAAACAAGGCCTACGACATGCTCAATGCCATTCCCGGGGTCAGTACCCAGCAGGCCCGGGGCGCCATGTACCTCTTCCCGAAGCTGGATCCCGAGGTTTACCGCATCCGCGACGACGAGAAGTTCGTCCTGGACCTGCTGCGTGAGCAGAAGATTCTCGTCTCCCACGGCCGGGCCTTCAACTGGGTCCGCCCGGACCATTTCCGGATGGTCACCCTGCCGTTGGTGAAGGACCTCGAAGAGGCAATCAACCGCATGGCGGACTTCCTGAGCCGGTACAAGGGGAACTAGCCTGAGCACAGCAGCGCGGCACGGACGGTTGTCCTGCCCTCCGAACGGAGGCTGCCTCGACAGGAAAGAGGCTTGCGATGGCAGACATCGTGAATTTCAAGGAGCGACCCTCTGAAACCCTGAAAGTGGGGGAAGGCTTCAACCTGAAGGACGCGGATCCGGATGCCACCCCGGGCTACAACGGAGACAAGAGCGACGGCGAGGTGCTGCTCGCCGAGCTGGACGACAACCTCGCCCTGCTACAGGAACAGCTGTTCGCCGAGTCCCGGTTGGGCGGCACCAAGCGCATCCTGCTGATCCTGCAGGCCATGGATACGGCCGGGAAGGGCGGGATCGTTTCCCACGTCATGGGCGCCATGAACCCTCAAGGGGTTCAAATGAAGTCCTTCAAGGCACCCACGCCGGAGGAGAAGTCGTACGACTTCCTCTGGCGAATCGAGAAGGAAGCGCCTGCGGCCGGAATGGTGGGGGTCTTTGACCGGTCCCACTACGAGGACGTGCTGATCCACCGGGTCCACCACTGGGCAGATCCGAAGGAGCTGGAGCGCCGGTATACCGCGATCAATGAATTCGAGTCCAGGCAGGCGGCCGCCGGCACGAAGATCGTCAAGGTCATGCTCCACATCAGCCGGGACGAGCAGAAGGAACGGCTGCTGGCACGCCTCGACGATCCGTCCAAACTGTGGAAGTACAGCAGCAACGACATCAAAGAACGAGCCTTCTGGAACGACTACATGGACGCCTACCAGAAAGCCTTCGAGAAGACGGCGACCGAGGCGGTCCCGTGGTACGTCGTACCGGCCAACAAGAAGTGGTACGCCCGGATCGCGGTCCAGCAGCTGATGCTGGACGCGCTGGAGGGCCTGCGGTTGCAGTGGCCGGTTCCGGACATTGACGTCGCGATGGAACGGGAACTGGTCGAGCGTTCCTGACCGACGGCGCCGGTCAGCCGTCCTGGGAGGACTGCTCGCGCGCCGCCGCCAGACGTTTGCGGGCACCTTCGAGCCACTGTTCGCAGTGTTTGGCCAGCGCCTCGCCGCGCTCCCAGAGCGCCAGTGACTCCTCGAGGCTTGCCCCGCCGGCCTCGAGCCTGCTGACGACGCCGACAAGCTGCTCACGGGCCGCCTCGTAGTTCAGGCCCTCGACGTCGGCGTTGGGCTTTGCTTCTGCTGTCATTGCTGCTGCTCCTTGCTGGTCCCGCAGGACGGATGGTTCGGGTGGGAGGTCTTGTCAGTCTTCGGCGGGTTCCTGGCCGCCGGTCGACTCCGCGGTGAACCGGCCACCGGCCACGCGGACGGACAGGGAGGTGCCCGACGGCGCCTGGTCAGGGTGCCGCACCACGTCCCGGCCGGTGCCGGGAACCGGGCCGCCGTCGGCAAGCTGGACCACGGCATAACCGCGGTCCAGGGTCTTTTGCGGCGAGAGCGCACGGACCTGGGCCTTGAGATGCACCAGTTGGTCGGCGGCCCGGGCGACGGCGGTGGTGACGGCTGCCTGTGAGCGGCCCTTGAGCCGTTCGACGTCGTCGTGACGGACGCTGACGATGACTTCGGGGGAAGCCAGGACGGGCCGGGAGCGCAGCGTGGCCAGGCGGTCCGATTCGCGTTCCACCAGACGGGTAACACCACGCCGGAGCTGGTCCCGGGCCTGCCGCACGCGCGCGAGCTCTTCCACAACGTCCGGGACGATCCGCTTGGCGGCGTCGGTCGGCGTGGAGGCACGCAGGTCCGCGACATCGTCAAGAATCGGCCGGTCCGCCTCGTGGCCGATCGCGCTCACCACCGGAGTGGCGGCGCCGGAGACCGCCCGGATGAGTTCCTCGCTGCTGAACGGCAGCAGATCCTCCAGGGCGCCGCCGCCGCGGGCGATCACGATCACGTCCACGTCGGGGTGCGCATCGAGCTCGCGCAGCGCGGCGATGACCTGCGCGACGGCGGTGTTGCCCTGGACGGCCACTTCACGGATTTCGAATTCGACGGCGGGCCAGCGCAGGGCCGCGTTTCGCAGCACATCCTTTTTGGCGTCGGAGTCGCGGCCGGTGATCAGGCCGATCCGGTGGGGGAGCAGGGGCAAGCGCTTCTTGCGGGCGTCGGAGAACAGCCCTTCAGCAGCCAGGGCGTGGCGCAGCCGTTCGATCCTGGCCAGCAGATCCCCGAGACCCACGGGCCGGATGTCCTTCACGGACATGTTCAGCCGGCCCGTCTTGAGCCAGAATTCCGCCTTGATCAGGGCCACGACCCGGGAGCCGCGCTCCAGCGGGGTTTCCTGCCGGTCCAGCACCTTCGTCCAGACCGAGGCGGGGAGGGAAATCTCCGCGTCGATGTCCCGCAACGTCAGGTAGGCGTTGGTTCCGCGCCGGTTCAATTCGATGACCTGGCCCTCGACCCACGCGGACGGCGCACGGTCGATGTGCATCTTGAGTTTCTGGGACAGCAGCTGCAGCGGCCAGGGGTTGTCCGGGCTGGTTTCCGCCGCCGTGCCCGGAACCGTGGTGGCTGCGGCGAGGCCCTCAGACATGCCGGTGCCCCGGGGCGGAGATTGCCTTGTGCATATGGTTGGTGTCCTTTGCCGGGGGCTGTCAGCCTGGGCCCCCGGCGCTTACGCGTCAGGAGGGGCGGCGGGCCGACAACCCGAACTTGTCGGTTTCAACTCTATCCATAGCTCTATCATCGGGGGCCGACTTTATCGTTCCGCAGGCTGCCCCCGTAGGATGGCACTACCCATCAACCAACGAGGAATTTCGTGCGCACTTTTGTCTCGGCCGTAGCGGTACTCATCGGGCTTGTCCTGGCGGCGGTCGCCGTTCCTGCCATGTGGGTGGACCGGAACATTGTCCAGGAGGATGGCTTCGTGGCATTCACCGCCCCGCTGGGCAAGGACCCGGTGTTTCAGCAGCGGCTGGCGGCGGCCGCCGTCGGGAGTCTCGGCGCCGAGCGGATCCCCGCAGCGCTGACCGGACTGGTCACGCCCATCCTGGAGAGCGCGGCCCGGTCCCTGACGACCATGCCCGGCTACCCCGATGCCTGGACCGAAACCCTGCGCAAGAGCCACCGGCTGAATTTCGCCGCCCCCGGGACGCTGCCGGCCGAGGCCGAGAGCGCCACCTCGCTCACGCTGGACCTTGCGCCCCTCATCGCCCTCGTGGCGAAGCAAGTGGCGGATGCCACCACCCTGCCGCTGGAGGCCCCCGACCAGCTGCTGATCACGCTGGGACAGCCCGAGCACCGGCAGATCCTCGACCGGGTGTCCGCCTTTGCGCCGATGGGCTACGCCCTGGCCGCCGGCGCCCTCATCGCCTTCGCACTTGCCTTCGTCGCCGCCCGGCGGCGTTGGGCCGTCCTGGCCGGTATCGGACTCGGAGTCCTGGTGCTGGCCGGCGGCTGGACGCTGGCCGCAGACGCTGCCGGGGGTGCCGTGACGCGTACCCGCAGCGGCAACGAAGTGGCGGAGATCTTCAAGAGCGAGTTCGTCGCGGCCGCCAGCGCAAGTTTCGCGCAGTGGATCCTGGTGGCCGCCGTGGTTGGCGGCGTGCTGCTGGCAGCCGGACTCGTGCTGCGCCTCGTCGGCGGGCGCCGCCGTGTGCCTGCGGCCGGGTCACGGTAGCAGCCCGTTCAACACCGGTAGCATTGGGGGATGACCTCCACTGCTGTTTCCATTCCGATGCCCACCGTTCCCCGCCGGCGGCGTACGCCGGCGGAAGTGCTGGCGGCGGCCGCTGTCTCCGGCCCGAAACGGGTCCTGCTCGCAGCCCCGCGCGGTTACTGCGCCGGCGTCGACCGTGCGGTCATTGCGGTGGAAAAAGCCCTGGAGCACTACGGTCCGCCGGTCTACGTCCGCAAACAGATCGTCCACAACGTGCATGTTGTCAGCTCGCTGGAGGAAAAGGGCGCCATCTTCGTGGACGAGACCGACGAGGTCCCCGAGGGTGCCCTGGTGATCTTCTCCGCGCACGGTGTCTCACCCGCCGTGGTGCAGTCCGCCGAGGACCGGGGGCTGCGGACCATCGACGCCACCTGCCCGCTGGTGACCAAGGTGCACAAGGAGGCGGTGCGCTTCGCGAAGGACGACTTCGACATCCTGCTGATCGGCCACGACGGCCACGAGGAAGTCGAGGGGACGGCCGGCGAGGCCCCCGAACACATCCAGATCATCAACGGCCCGCATGAGGTCGACAAGGTCACGGTCCGGGACCCGGAGAAGGTAATCTGGCTGTCCCAGACCACCCTCAGCGTCGACGAGACCATGGAAACGGTCCGGCTCCTCAAGGAACGGTTTCCGACCCTGCAGGATCCGCCCAGCGACGACATTTGCTACGCGACCACCAACCGCCAGGTGGCCATCAAGAAGATCTCGCCACAGGCCGACCTCGTGATTGTGGTCGGATCCGCCAACTCGTCGAACTCAGTCCGGCTCGTGGAAGTCGCGCTGGAGTACGGCGCGAAGGCCTCCTACCGCGTGGATTTCGCCAATGAGGTGGACGAATCCTGGTTCGAGGGTGTGGCCACGGTTGGTGTGACCTCGGGTGCCTCGGTCCCGGAAGTCCTGGTCAAGGACGTCCTGCGGCTGCTGGCCGACTACGGCTACGGTTCCGTGGAGGAGGTCGTCACGGCCGAGGAGGACCTGCTCTTCTCGCTGCCGAAGGAGCTCCGCGCCACGCTGAAGCAGGCCGGCGATGTCACCCGCGCCCTCGGGGGCCGCGGGGCACGCCCCGCGCAGAGTTCCTAGGCACCCTCGCGGGGCCGATATTTAGGCCGCGGACTCCCTGTCCTCTCCGGCTGCATCGTCTTCGGCAGAATCATTCAGGGACCCGTCCGCTGCCCGGCGGCCGGGCCCGATCGCCGTGCCGTGCCCGGGCTGGAGCTCCGGGGCTGCAACGGAACGCGGCGTGACCTCCACGGCCGCCGGCGTGGCCAGCCCGGCCGCATCCAGGGAATTGAGCTTCCGTGCGGTCGGCAGCACCCGGGCCTCCAGCGTTCCCACCATGGAGTTGTAGCGGTCCACCGACGTCTTGAGCGAGGTGCCGAGCTTGCTGACGTTCTCACCGAGGGTCCCCATCCGCTCATAGAGCTGGTGGGCAAGCTCGAAAAGCTCCCGTGCGCTGTCCGTCAGGACGTCCTGGCGCCAGGTGAAGGCCACAGACTTCAGGACCGCCAGCAGGGTCGAGGGGGAGGCCAGCACCACATTCCTGGACAGGGAGTAGTCCAGCAGCGCCGGGTCCGCGGCCAGGGCGGCCGCCAGAATCGACTCGGCCGGCAGGAAGCAGACCACAAGTTCCGGGGAGTTCCCCGGAATGTCCCAGTACTTCTTGCTGCTCAGCGCGTCCACATGCGCCTTTAGGGCCTTGGCATGGGCCAGCAGATGGGCCTGCTGCCCGACCGGGGACTGCGCGTGCAGCTGCCCGCCGGCGGACGCCCCCAGCTCCTGCGCCGCCAGGTAGGACGCGAGCGGTACCTTGGCGTCGACCACCAGCTGCTTCTGGCCGGGAAGCTGCACGACGAGGTCGGGCCGGACGCTGGTGTCCGCGGCACCGTGCTGCTGCCCGCTGTGCACCTGCTCGTGGAAATCGACGTGGCGCAGCATCCCAGCCGCCTCGACCACACGGCGCAACTGGACTTCGCCCCACTGGCCGCGGGCACTGTTGGACCGCAGCGCGGACTCCAGCGCATGGGTTGAGCGCAGCAGCTGTTCGTCGGACAGCCGGGCCTCCTGCAGCTGCTGGGCCAACTGCCCGTACTGCTCCAGCCGGTCGCGCTCCAGCAGCGACACCTGCTGCTGGACCGCTGTGAGCTTCTCCGCCACCGGCGCCAGGGCGCGCAGCACGCTGCCGTCCTGGTTCCGGGACTCGCCGAGTTCGCGGTTCTGGGTGGCGAGCAGCCGCCGCTCGGCGTCGGCCGCGGCGAACTGCGCGCTGACCTCCGACAGTCGGCCCGACACGGCGTCGAAGTCCTGCTCCACCGCGAGCGTGCGCCGACGGACCAGCAGATAGACCGCGGCGGCGCCGGCGACCGCGCCGATGAGCAGCATGAGAAGGGAAAGAATCAGTGCAAAAGCGTCCATGCCTTCACTCTGACATGCCCCTGCGACAGTTTCCGGCCGACGCCCGGCAGGCGTCGCACCCGGCGCCCGCCGGGCCGTCGCGGGGGACCCGCGCCGCAGCGGGTAGAATTAGTACTCGTGGCTCTTACTATTGGCATCGTCGGACTGCCCAACGTCGGCAAATCAACCCTTTTCAACGCACTGACCCGCAACCAGGTGCTCGCAGCGAACTATCCGTTCGCCACGATCGAGCCGAACGTCGGCGTCGTCAACCTGCCCGACCCGCGGCTCGCCAAGCTGGCCGCTGTCTTCGGATCGCAGCGGCTGCTGCCCGCGCCCGTGTCCTTCGTGGACATCGCCGGGATCGTCAAAGGTGCGTCTGAGGGCGAAGGGCTGGGCAACAAGTTCCTCGCCAACATCCGCGAGGCCGAGGCCATCGCCCAGGTGGTGCGCGTGTTCGATGACCCCGACGTCATCCACGTCGACGGCAAGGTGGATCCCCGCTCGGACATGGAGATCATCAACACCGAGCTGATCCTCGCTGACCTGCAGACCATCGAAAACGCCATCCCGCGGATCGAAAAAGAAGTCAAGATCAAGAAGCGGGAAGCCGCCGAACTGGCTGCCATCAAAGCAGCCCAGGCCGTGCTGGAACGTGGCGACACCATCTTCTCCTCGGTCAAGCGGGACAAGCTGGAGATGGAGCACCTCCGCGAGCTCAGCCTCCTGACCGCCAAGCCTGTCATCTACGTCTTCAATGCGGACGAAGGCATTCTGGGCAGCCCGGAGAAGCAGGAAGAACTGCGCGCCATGGTGGCCCCGGCCGATGCCATCTTCCTCGACGCCAAGCTCGAATCCGACCTCGTGGAGCTCGACGAGGAAGAGGCCCGCGAAATGCTGGAGATGAACGGCCAGGATGAGTCCGGACTTGATCAGCTGGCCCGCGTCGGCTTCCACACGCTCGGGCTGCAGACCTACCTGACCGCGGGCCCGAAAGAAACCCGGGCATGGACCATCCACCAGGGCGACACGGCCCCGCAGGCGGCCGGCGTGATCCACTCCGATTTCCAGCGCGGATTCATCAAGGCCGAAGTCGTCTCGTTCGAGGATCTGATCGAAGCCGGGTCCATGGCGGAGGCGAAGTCCCGCGGCAAGGTCCGGATCGAGGGCAAGGAATACATTATGGCCGACGGCGACGTTGTGGAGTTCCGCTTCAACGTGTAGTTCCTGAGCTTCTGAGACCGTGGCGATAGCCGCCAAGAACACGTGTTCTTGGCGGCTATCGCTTTTGCGACCGCCCGCCTAGTCCACATGTTGCCGCCGGCGTCGGACCGGATCGGACTCGTCCTCACGTGCCGGTGGGCAACTTCCTGGTTGTGGCCACCGGTCTTCGACGTGTCGGCGCAGCCCAGCGGGGCAGCACTCAGCCCTGTCGCGGCAGCCGCCACCGGCGTAGGCTTCGGCTGTGCCGGCTCTGTCCGTGGGACCCGTCCGCCCGGCCGGCAGTCGCCTATGAAGGAGTCCGCCATGACTGTTCTGGTCCAAAACCTTGTACCCGGCCTGACCCGGGAACAATACGAAGGCATCGCTGCGGCCCTCAGGGACAAGCTCGTGGCCACCCCCGGATTCAATGCCCATTACGCCTATGAAAGCGAAGGCGGAATGACCGTTGTGGAAATTTGGGAGGCAGCGGCGCAGCACGACGCCTGGTTCGACAACAACGTCAGGCCAAACCTGCCCGTGGAGATCACCCCGGTGAAGCACGAGCTGGCAAACAAGGTGACAGCCTAGGGCGCCCGTTGGGTCAACTCGTACCGGCGAGCATTCGGGCCGGTCATGGTCTCCTGCGTGGGGAAATCAACCTGGCCCGGAGTTCGATGGCGTGGAACCTAACTTCCGGTGGCTTCGGCGGCTTGGCGTTCTGCCACGAAGGGCCCGAGCAGCGTCTTGAGGTGGGAGTGGACTTGGCCCGGCGTTTGGCCGGATTCGAGCATGCGGGTGCCGGCGTGGACGACGGAGTTGATCATTTCGGCCAGTGATTCGGGATCGGGAACCCCGAGTTCTGTGAGCGTCTCGATGAGCGGTTCCTGGAGCTGGCGGTGCATCCGGGTGGCTTGCTCGTCGAGTTCGGCACCGGGGGCCAATGCCGCCAAGGCTGCCCCGAAAGGTACAAATCCCGCGCCGCCGGCCTGGGCTCGGAACTGGACGGAGTGCGATGGGGCTGAGGGTGCGACGGTGCGCCGGCAGCCCTTGTTCCCGCAACAGTCGCTTGGAGCCTGCCTCGGTCTTCATCCTTCGATCCGCCGTGATGATGGGGTCCTCCTGAAGGAACGTGGTGGAGTCCCGATTCAACGTGTAGTTCCTGGCCTTCCTGAGACCTTGCGATGGCCGCTAAGAACACATGTTCATGGCGGCCATGCGCTTTCTGCGACCGGTTGCCAAGTCAAAATGATGATGCCGCCAGCACTTTGTCGCGCAAGGAATGACTGGCCAATGTTCGAGTGACAGAACCATGGGCCTGACTGCTGGAACCGGACATGGGGAAGATCGTCTGGGCGAGCCGAACCACCATGTATCGGTACCCGAGAATCTTCGAAGCGTCGATGTCGACGCTTCCGCGCAGCACGGCTGGAACGAGGGCGACGAGATCCGCTTCCTCGGCCCGAACGACGACGCCACGGCGAGCGGTCTCTTCGGCACCATCGTCGAGAATTGGCCCCACGAGTTGGTGTCGATCCGCTATCTCGGCGATATCCAGAACGACGTCGAGAACCGCGAAGGGCCCGCCGTCGGGCTGCACGATAGCTACTCGTTCAGCGAGACCGACGGGGTGACGACTCTCGTCGTCGAGCTCGAGGTGCCCGACGAGTGGGCCGACGACATGCGCGGCATGTGGTTGGAGGCGATCGTCACGATCAAACGGCTGGCAGAGCGGGCCTAGGTCGACGAAATCCTGACGGGCCCACGCACACATCGCCGACTCGACCCCCGCCCGGCGCGTGTTCCCGAGACGAATCCGGCGTTCCGAGGTTCGCTACGCAAACGTCTCGTCTCGGGGTCTGTCGTGGTGAAGCAGAGGTTATTCGGCGACGGAACGTGGTGGAGTTCCGCTTCAACGTGTGACGGCATTATGAATTCATCAAGTAATTAAGGATTAACTGGAGAGGCCCCGATTGCAGAGTCGGGGCTTTTCTGTGCCCAAAAACATTAGCGTGGGGCGGGCTGGGCGTCAATAGTCGCGGCGGAAATCGACCGGGGAGCATTCGTCGATTGTTGCAGCTCTGTAACGAACTTTACGGCTGGTCAACTTTCCGTACCGTACGCTGATTTTGGGGTTTACGCTTCATCCCATGTGAGACGGGCCACACTGCCGCTGGGGGAGTGTGGACGTCTGCCCGGCGCCTACGGCCTCGGTCTCATCCACACACAGATACAAGGAGGCGGAATGCGATTCGGTCGTATTTCCAAAGCAGTGGGCGTGGCAGCAGCAGCTGCCCTCGCCCTCAGCGCCTGTGCAGGCAACGGCGGCGGGACAACCCCGACCACTGCTGCGGCAGGAGGGCAACAAGGCGGCTCTGTCGCCGTTGCCGAAACGAACGGTTTCAGTAGCTTCAACCCGGGGACCGCTGACGGCAACTCAGACGTCAACGGACACATCGGCTACGCCACCCACTCGAGCTTCATCTACATCGACGACAAACTGAACATCGTCAGAAACGAAAAGTTCGGCAAGTACGAGAAGCTCTCGGACAATCCGCTGACGGTCAAATACACAGTCAACGAGGGCGTCAAATGGTCCGACGGGACGCAGGTGAGCGCCGCCGATCTACTGCTTTCCTGGGCATCGGGCTCCGGATACTACGATGATGCCGAGGCCAAGACCGGCACCACCTACTTCAAGACAGCGGCCGACACGTCCGGACTGAACCTGACGGACTTCCCCGAGCTGGGATCCGATGGGCGGAGCCTGACGCTCAAGTATTCCAAGCCCTTTGCGGACTGGGAACTGGCGTACAGCTTCCCCGGTAACGGCGGCGTTGACATCCCCGCCCATGTGGTTGCAAAACAGGCCGGCTTGAAGGATGCACAGGCACTGGTCGATCTGCTCAAAGGCATCAAGCGCGGAGACAGCACGTCACCGCAGCCTGCCAACGCCGAACTGATGGCTGTGGCTGATTTCTGGAGCACCGGGTTTGAGTCGAAGACGCTGCCGAGTGATCCCAACCTGTACCTCTCAAATGGTCCTTACATCATCAAGTCGGTGGTCCCGGAACAGTCCGTGACTTTGGTCCGCAACAAGGACTACAACTGGGGCCCGACCCCCAAGCTGGACGAGATCGTCGTCCGGACAATCGGTGCAGCGCCGGCACAGGTGCAGGCCCTCAAGAACGGCGAAGTGGACATCATCAACCCGCAGGCGTCGGCCGACACTGTGGACCAGCTCAAGGCGCTCAGCGGTGTCAATCTGCTCGTGGGCAACCAGCTCTCTTACGATCACCTTGACCTGAACTTCTCTGGCCCGTTGGCAGAGCAGAGCGTCCGCGAAGCTTTCCTGAAGACGGTGCCCCGCAAGGACATCGTGGACAAAATTATCAAGAAGATCGATCCGGAGGCCAAGCCGCTCGATTCGCAGATCTTTGTGCCGGCCCAGGCTGCTTACGCTGACTCTGCTGCAAAGAACGGATCGTCGCTGTACCAGGATGTCGACATCGACGGCGCCAAGAAGCTCCTCAACGGCGCCACCCCGGAGATCCGCATCATGTACAACAAGGACAACCCGAACCGGGTCGACGCCTACTCACTGATCCGCGAGTCCGCCACCAAAGCCGGTTTCAAGATCGTCGACGGCGGTCTGGGGAAAGCGGACTGGAGCTCGAGCCTGGGCGACGGATCCTACGACGCCACGATCTTCGGCTGGATCAACTCGGGTGTCGGGGTCTCAGGAACTCCTCAGATCTTCAAGACCGGGGGTGGATCGAATTTCAACGTCTTCTCCGACTCTGATGCGGACAAGGCGATGGACGAGCTGATCGTTACGACGGACAAAGCCAAGCAGGATGAACTTCAGACGAAGATCGATGCGAGCATCTGGCAGTCCGCCTACGGTGTTCCGCTGTTCCAGTCGCCGGATGTGAAGGCATCCTCTGACCAGATCAGCGGCGTGACCGCCATGCCGAACCAGACGGGCGTGTGGTGGAATGTCTGGGATTGGTCGCGGAAGTGATCCGACGCTGAGCGAGCGCATCGCCTAGCGGGGGCGCCGGGGCCGAGAACCATGGCCCCGGCGCCTTTCGACTATCCCACCGGTACCTTGCCGGCTCCCAGGCGTCCAGAAGACCCCCGGGCCCGGCGTGATTCTGCAATGGGCCCGGATTGATCCCGGACCTGGATCCTGAGGCTTATTCACAATGGTGACCTATATCGTCAGGCGGCTCGTCACGGCCGCGCTCATACTTCTGGGAGCATCCTTCCTCGTCTATCTCCTGACAGCGTCGTCAGGTGACCCGCTGGCCGATTTGCGGGCGAGCAACGCCCCCAACAAACAACAGCTGATGGATGCGCGCACTGAACTGCTGGACCTCGACACCCCTGCACCCGTGCGGTATTTCAAATGGCTTGGCGGGGCCGCGCAGTGCCTCATTCCGTTCGCCAATTCCTGTGATCTCGGGGAGAGCGTTTCCGGCCAGCCGATCACCGAAGCGCTGGGAATCGCGCTGGTGCAGACGCTGACCCTGGTCACTGGCGCAACCATCCTCGCCATCCTGATCGGCATCACGCTGGGCATCGTCACGGCCCTGCGCCAGTACAGCGCCTTGGACTACGGCGTCACGTTCATGGCGTTCCTTTTCTTCTCGCTGCCGATCTTCTGGGTCGCGGTGCTCCTGAAGGAGTACGGCGCCATCGGCTTCAACGATTTCCTGCGGAACCCGGAAATACCCATCCCCGTGGCGCTGGGAATCGGCGCCATCGCAGGCCTGGTGGTCGCGGTCGCGGTAGGAGGCGAGCTCAGGCGACGCCTCATTACCGGCGGAACGGTATTTGCCGCCGTCACGGTCGTACTGATCTACTTTTCGATCACCCAGTGGTTCAGGAACCCGGGTCTCGGACCTGTGGTGATTGCCATCGCCGGTGTCGGCCTCGCGTTCGCGGTGACGGTGCTCGTCGCTGGCCTGAAGAACCGCCGGGCCCTGCAGTCATCGCTCATCGTGGTGGGCATCGGCGTCGTGGCCTACTTCGCCGTGCAGCCACTGCTCAACCAGGCCACGGCCCTTATGATCGCGCTGCTGGCGGTCGCCACTGTAGGGGTGGGGATCGCCGTCGGGTATTTCATGGGCGGCTACGATCGGGGGCAGTCGATGCGCGCGGCGGGGATCACCGCCTTCCTCGTCGGCGGCATGGTGGTGATGGACCGCTTCATGCAGGCCTGGCCGTCGTATTTCAGCAACAGCCGCGTCCGCGGGCGGCCGATTGCCACTATCGGCGCCGGCACCCCGAATATCGAGGGCGATTTCTGGGTGCTGGGAACTGACACATTTACCCACCTGATCCTGCCGACTGTGGCCCTCATCCTCGTGTCACTGGCAAGCTACACACGCTTCACACGTTCATCGATGCTGGAAATCATGAACATGGACTACATCCGCACCGCACGGGCCAAGGGTCTCTCGGAACGGTCGGTCGTCATGGGCCATGCGTTCCGGAACGCGCTGATCCCGATCGCCACCATTGTCGCGTTCGATATCGGTGCGCTGATCGGCGGCGCGGTCATCACGGAGAGCGTGTTCTCGGTCCGGGGCATGGGCTTCCTGTTCCTGGATGGCATCACCCACATCGACCCGAACCCGGTCATGGGCGTCTTCCTGTGCGTCGCCGTCACCGCCATGGTCTTCAACCTGATTGCGGACCTTGCGTACTCCGCACTCGACCCGCGCGTAAGGATCAAAGCATGAGCCAGCCAACCCAGGAGGAAGAGATCGTGGCGAACCGTGCGCTGCGTGACGCGGGCACGGGGGCGGCTGAGCCGGAATCGGCAGGGCTCAGCCAGGGCCAGATTGTCCGCAAACGGTTCTTCGGCCACACCGGTGCGCTGATCGGCCTGGCCGTGTTCGCACTGATTTTCATCATGGCCTTCACCTCAGTCGGTTTTGCCGGCATCCCCGGGTGGTGGAAGTACAACCATCTGGACGTCTCACCGCTCGTGAACGACGGCGCCCCGACGGCGGGGCTGTTGCCTCCGGCGTGGGGCGAACACCCCTTCGGCCAGGACCGGATCGGCCGTGACCTGTTCGCGATGACCATGCGCGGGGCGCAGCAGTCGATCACCATCATGGTCCTGATAGGCGCCATCGCCGGCATCCTCGGGGCCGTGATCGGCGGCCTGGCGGGGTACTTCCGTGGCTGGGTGGAAGCAGTGCTGATGCGCATCACCGACGTCATCATCATCGTCCCCGTTCTGCTCCTGGCGGCTGTTGTGGCACAGATCGCCGGGCGCCGGGATGAAGGCAGCTGGTTTTCCGGGTTCGCCAACTCCAACGGGATACTCGTGCTGGGCGTCTTCCTGGGCCTCGTCAGCTGGGTCGGCCTGGCGCGGTTGGTCCGCGGCGAGTTCCTGACCCTGCGCGAACGCGAGTTCGTTGACGCCGCCAGGATCTCCGGCGCGTCCAACGCCAGGATCATTTTCAAACACATCCTGCCCAACGCCGTAGGCGTGCTCATCGTGAACGTCACGCTGACCATGTCCGCCGCGATCCTCCTGGAGACCGCACTGAGCTACCTCGGCGTCGGCGTGAAATCGCCCGACACCTCCCTGGGCCTGCTGATCTCGCAGAACCAGGAGGCCTTCGCCACCCGGCCGTGGCTGTTCTGGTTCCCCGGCCTGTTCATCGTGCTGATCTGCCTGAGCATCAACTTCATCGGCGACGGCCTGCGGGACGCGTTCGATCCGCGGCAGAAGAAATTCAACGCCAAAAAAGCCAAGGACACCGGCGGGCATCCCGTCGAAGCGTCACCCATCACCGCGTTCGACGGAACCAAGGACGACTAGATGCCTGCCCCCCGCAGTGCCTGTGCGGCCGAGCTACCGGGCGGCGATCGTCCAGATGCTGGCCGCCAGCAACAGTACGACGGCGCCGGCCGCCGCCCAGCGGTAGCTCACTTTCACCGCCGTGGTGGCCGCATCGCCTGCCGCGAGCGCACCGCTTTCCACCAGTTCATGCCAGCGCGCCCGCACGAGCCGGGCGGCCTGGCCGGAGTCCGTGGTCTTGAGATCCCCCGGCCGCACGGACCTGCCGGGACCATAGGTTGTTGCCGGCAGTCCCCGGAGGTCGTCCGGCTGGGCATGGCGCCCGCCCCAGATTCCGGGCGCCGGCGCGGCCCAGGCCGCGTAGCTCTTGTGGGCCGTGACCAGGGTGAGGGCAAAGCGGGTATCGACATGCACCAGCGCTTCCCAGGGCACCAGGACGGACCGGAACGGGTTCTCCAGGGTGACGCCGCCGTCATGCACCACGACGGAGGGCATCCAGAACAGCTGCCAGCCAAGGAACGCGATGAGCAGCAGCGGTGCTATTCCGGCCAGCGCCCCGGGTCCGGCACTGATCACCGTGACCACGATGCCCAGCGCGGCAACCGACCAGGACAGCCAGGCGAACCAGGCGTTCGCCCGGGCCTTGAAGACTTCAACGGTACCGGCATGCGGCGCAGAGCTCATGCCCTTAATAATTCAGTATTCCGAGCCGCAGCACTAATCCCCGGTGGACCGGCGGCCCGGGTGGAAGGAAAGCCCCATCATGACTGACTTCATCACCCTCGACCCGGCCGCTACCGCTGCGTCGGGCAAGAGCGAACCCGTACTCGAGGTCCGCGACCTCAGCGTCGACTTCGGCGTGGACAAGAAATGGGTGCCGGCCGCAATCGGCCTGAACTATGAAGTGAGTGCCGGTGAAGTGCTGGCGATCGTGGGGGAGTCCGGCTCGGGCAAGAGCGCCAGTTCGATGGCGCTGCTGGGGCTGTTACCCAGTAACAGCCGTGTGAGTGGAAGTGTCAAGCTCACAGGACAGGAGCTGCTGGGGACGAACGAGGCCAACATCCGGGCGGTCCGGGGCAAAGAAGTGGCAGTAATTTTCCAGGAGCCGATGACTGCCCTGAACCCGGTCTACACCGTGGGCGCACAGATCGTGGAGACCGTGCGGCTGCACAGCGAAGTCTCTCCCGACGAAGCCCGGCTGCGCGCCCTGCGCATGCTCGAGCTCGTGGAGCTGCCGGATCCGGAGAAGGCCTTCCGGTCCTACCCCCACCAGCTCTCCGGCGGGCAGCGGCAGCGCGCCATGATCGCGCAGTCCCTGTCCTGCGACCCCAAGCTGCTCATTGCCGACGAACCCACAACGGCCCTCGACGTGACGGTCCAAGCCGAAATCCTGGACCTCATGCGCAACCTGCGGAACAAGCTGGACAGCGCCATCGTCCTGATCACCCACGACATGGGCGTCGTGGCCGACCTGGCCGACCGGATCGCCGTCATGCGCCGCGGCGTGATCGTGGAAACCGGAACGGCAGCTGAGATTTTCCACAATCCGCAGCACGAATACACGAAAGCCCTGCTGGCCGCCGTTCCGCACTTGGGCCAGGGCGGCGCGGACTCGGCCGAGGAAGTGGACGTCACCGCAGCCCTCGCGGCAGCCACCCACGCCGAGCTCACCTCCATCCCGGAAGAACAGCTCCTCCGGCGCGAGCGTGAAAACGCCGAGGCCCTGGCGGCCGTGGAAGCCGCAAAGCCGCACGGCCAGCCGGTACTGGAACTCAAGGATGTGGCCATCGAATACCCGAAGCAGGGCCGCGTGCCCGCCTTCCGGGCGGTGGAAGGGGCCAACCTGGTGATCTATCCGGGACAGGTTGTCGGGCTGGTGGGGGAGTCAGGCTCGGGCAAGACCACGATCGGCCGCGCCGCCGTCGGGCTGCTGCCGGTCGCGGCCGGCACCATGAAGGTGGTCGGCCGG
The DNA here is from genome assembly GCF_031456935.1 of Arthrobacter ginsengisoli. Taxonomy (NCBI): domain Bacteria; kingdom Bacillati; phylum Actinomycetota; class Actinomycetes; order Micrococcales; family Micrococcaceae; genus Arthrobacter; species Arthrobacter ginsengisoli. The sequence goes on from NZ_JAVDVQ010000005.1 coordinate 145,288, forward strand.
GACATTTCCGACGCCAAGAAGAACGGCCGGCAGCTTCACGAGATGCGGCGCCTCGTGGGCATGGTGTTCCAGGACCCGTCGTCGTCGCTGAACCCGAGGCTTCCGATCGGCGAGAGCATCGGGGAGCCGATGTACCTCGCGGGGGTGGCGAAGGGCGTCGAGCTGCAGAAGCGGATCGAGGTGCTGCTGGACCAGGTGGAACTCCCGCGGAACTACCGCAACCGTTACCCGCACGAGCTCTCCGGCGGCCAAAAACAGCGTGTCGGCATCGCGCGGGCACTCTCGCTCAAACCGAAACTGATGGTGGCCGACGAACCCACCTCGGCCCTGGACGTGTCCGTGCAGGCCAGGGTGCTCGACCTGTTCCAGAACCTGCAGAAGGAGCTCGGGTTTGCCTGCCTCTTCGTCACTCACGACCTCGCCGTGGTGGACGTGCTGGCGGACCGGATCTGCGTGATGCAGCGCGGCCGGATCGTGGAACAGGGCTCCCGGGACCAGATTCTGCGCAATCCGCAGGAGCCCTATACCCAGCGGCTTCTCGCCGCGGTGCCGCTGCCGGATCCGGAAAAACAACGTGAGCGCCGCGAGTTGCGCGCCCAGCTGCTCGAGGCCGGAACGGGTTAAGCAGCTTTAACCGTGTTCACCGTGCGGCGAATATTACCAGCCGGTAGGATGTGACCTGAAATACATTGCCCTTTACGCCACCGGCCACAATATTGTTCGGTCACGGTTTGGCAACAGAGTTCCAATATCTGGACATTCCGGGGTTAGGCTACTCGTGCATGTAGGCCACGTCACAGGGATATCTCTGTGTCTGCCTGCTGGGAAGCATAAGTCTTTCCTCACTAACTCCCACAACTAATAGGAGGCGGAATGCGTTTTTCGCGCACTTCCAAAGCACTGGGCATGGTGGCCATCGCCGCTCTCGCCCTGACCGGATGCGGTGCCGGGGGCGGCACCTCAAGCGGTGCCAGCCAGGCTGCCGGCGACCCCAACAAGGTCATTACCGCGTACAGCAACGAACCGCAGCACCCCCTGATGCCGGCCAACACGAACGAAGTCTACGGCGGCCGCGTCGTCGAACTCCTTTTTGAGGGACTGACCAGCTACGATCCCAGCGGCAAGTCGGTAAACGCCCTGGCCGAGTCCATCGAATCCCCGGACGGCCAGAACTACACCATCAAGGTCAAGAAGGGCACAAAGTTCACCAACGGCGAGGAAGTCACCGCCAAGAGCTTTGTTGATGCCTGGAACTTTGCGGCACTGAGCACCAACGCGCAGGGCAACAGCAGCTTCTTTGAGTCCGTCGAAGGTTATGACGCCGTCAGTGCCACCACGAAGCAGACAGGCGCGGACGGCAAGGAAACCGAGGTTCCCGCCCCCACCGCCGAGACCCTCTCCGGCCTCGTACTGGCGGACGATTCCACGATCACGGTCAAGCTGACGCAGCCGGAGGCCGACTGGCCGCTGCGCCTGGGCTACTCGGCATTCATGCCGCTGCCCGCCGACGCCATCAAGGACCCGAAGAAATACGGCGAGAACCCGATCGGCAACGGCCCGTACAAGATGGAGAAGGAAGGCGCCTGGCAGCACGACAGCCAGATCGCCCTGGTCAAGAACGCTGACTACAAGGGTTCCCGTGAGGCCAAGAACGGCGGCGTGACCTTCAAGTTCTACACCGATCCGGCCCCGGCCTACACGGACATCCAGGCCAACAACCTGGACGTCACGGACGTTCTGCCCACGAATGCCCTGAAGACCTACACCATGGACTTCCCGGAGAACAACCTGAACAAGCCGTACGCCGGCAACTCCACCCTGAACATCCCGGGCTACCTGCCCGAGTTCCAGGGCGAAGCGGGCAAGCTGCGCCGCCAGGCACTCTCCATGGCGATCAACCGCGATGAGATTACCAAGGTCATCTTCTCCGGCACCCGCATCCCGGCCAAGGATTTCACCTCCCCGGCTGTTGACGGCTACAACGACAACGTCGCCGGTTCCGAGGTCCTGAAGTTCGACGCCGCCAAGGCGAAGGACCTCTGGACCCAGGCTGACGCCATCAGCCCGTGGCCCGCAGACAAGACCCTGCTGCTCGCGTACAACACTGATGGCGGCAACAAGGAATGGATCGACGCCGTTGCCAACAACTTCAAGAACAACCTGGGAATCAAGGCCGAAGGCCAGCCGTTCGCCAAGTTCGCCGAAATCCTGACGCTGCGCACGGCCAAGGAACTGCCAGGCCTGACCCGCGCCGGCTGGCAGGCCGACTACCCGTCGCTGTACAACTTCCTGGGCCCGCTCCTGAAGACCGGCGCCAGCGCCAACTATGAGGGCTACTCGAACCCTGAGTTCGACCAGCTTCTCACCGAAGGCCTGGGCGCCAAGTCCACGGACGACGCCAACAAGAAGTTCACCCAGGCGCAGGAGGTCCTGTTCAAGGACCTCCCCAACCTGCCGCTGTGGTACTCCGCACGGCAGGCTGTCTGGAGCCAGAATGTCAGCAACGTTGACTCCGGCTGGAACGGCGTTCTGCAGTACTGGGCCATCACGGCCAAGTAGTTCCTGAGTTCCTGAAACTTATTCACACATCACTAGAGCTTGGGGGTCCGGCCTTGCCGGACCCCCATATGCTTGAAACCGGCAGGAAGCTGTCCCCCATGATTCCCCTTCGTTCCACAAACTCACCGGAGGCGCTGCTGTGATCCAGTTCATCCTCCGGCGCCTGCTGCAGGTCATTCCGGTCTTCCTCGGAACCACCCTGCTCGTCTACTTCATGGTCTTCGCCCTTCCGGGCGACCCCATCCGTGCGCTCTTCGGCGACCGCCCGCCGAGCGAGGCGGTCATCGCGCAGCTGCGCCAGCAGTACAACCTGGACGAGCCGTTCTGGGTCCAGTACGGGCTGTTCCTCAAGAACCTCTTCACCTTCAACCTTGGTGTCGACTTCACCGGCCAGCCGATTGCCGACACCCTGGCCCGCGTGTTCCCCGTCACGGCCATGCTCGCCATTGAAGCGCTCATCATCCAGGGCGTGTTCGGCATCGCCTTCGGCCTCGTCGCCGGTCTGCGCAAGGGCGGCTTCTTCGACAGCACTGTCCTCGTGCTGTCGCTGGTCGTGATCGCCATTCCGACCTTCGTGCTCGGTTTCGCGCTGCAGCTGCTGATCGGTGTCCAGCTGGGGTGGGCCAAACCCACGGTCGGCTCAAACGTCACCTGGGGAAGCCTGATCCTTCCGGCGATCGTCCTCGGCATGGTGTCCTTCGCCTACGTGCTGCGCCTGACGCGGGCATCCGTCATCGAGAACATGAACGCCGACTACGTCCGCACCGCCACCGCCAAGGGCCTGGCCCGTCGCCAGGTGGTGACGACCCACGTCCTGCGCAACTCGCTGATTCCCGTGGTCACGTACCTCGGCGCGAGCCTGGGCGCCCTCATGGGCGGCGCGATCGTGACCGAGGCCATCTTCAATGTCCCCGGTGTTGGCCAGAAGCTGTATCAGGCCATTCTCCGAAGTGAAGGCCCCACCGTGGTCGCCATTGTGAGCGTCCTGGTGCTGGTCTTCGTGCTCGCCAACTTGCTGGTCGATCTGCTGTATGCCTGGCTTGACCCGAGGATCCGCTATGAAAACTAATCGAAAATTCGAGCACTTTGTTGCCCCGGTCGAGGAGACCCCTCTGCTGGCGACGGATGCCGTCAAGGTTGACGAGGCCCCGCTGAGCCTTTGGGCAGACGCCTGGCGCAAGCTCCGCCGTCGTCCGCTCTTCATCATTTCCGCGGTCATGATCGCGCTGATCATCGTGGTGGCAGTTTTCCCCGGGCTCTTCACCCAGGTTGCACCGGACAACGGCTGCGAGCTCGCGAACTCGAACGGGGCACCCACTGAAGGGCACCCCCTCGGTTTCACCTTCCAGGGCTGCGACATTTACTCGCGCATCATCCACGGCACCCAGGCATCGCTGATGGTGGGTGTGTTCTCCGTGATTTCCGTGCTGATCATCGGCGTCACCTTCGGCGCCCTGGCCGGCTTCTTCGGCGGCTGGGTGGATACATTCTTCGCCCGCCTCGGCGACATTTTCTTCGCCCTGCCCATCGTCCTCGGTGCCTTGGTCCTCACCCAGCTTCCGCTGATGCGTGAAAACCGCGGAGTCGGGACAGTGGTCCTCGTCCTTGTGGTGCTCGGCTGGCCGCAGATGGCCCGCATTACCCGCGGCGCCGTCATCGAGGTGCGCAACGCCGACTTCGTCACGGCGGCCCGGTCGCTGGGTGTCTCCAAAATGGGATCCCTTCTCAGCCATGTGCTCCCGAACGCGCTGGCACCGATCATCGTGCTCGCGACCATGGAACTCGGCGTCTTCATCGTCGCGGAAGCCACGCTGTCGTTCCTCGGCATCGGTATGCCGGGCTCCGTGATGTCCTGGGGCAACGACATCTCTGCCGCGCAGTCCTCCATCCGCACCAACCCGGCTGTGCTGCTTTACCCGGCAACAGCCCTGTCCATCACAGTATTGAGCTTCATCATGTTGGGCGATGCCCTCCGGGATGCCCTCGATCCGAAGAGCCGTCAGCGATGAAGGAGGCAAACATGACAACTTCCGACGTCACGATTCAAGAGGCCGGAACCCTGGCAGACCTGCCCTTGCTGGAGATCCGCGATCTTGCGATCTCGTTCAAGACCGGCAGCGGCGAGGTCCAGGCTGTGCGCAACGCACACCTGGCCATCATGCCCGGCGAGACGGTCGCCATTGTGGGCGAGTCCGGATCCGGCAAGTCAACGACGGCGCTGGCCGCGATTGGCCTGCTGCCGGGCAACGGCCGCGTCGCCGGAGGGCAGATCCTGCTCGACGGCGAAGACATCGCGCAGGCTTCCGAAAAGCGCATGATCGAATTGCGCGGCAACACCATCGGCATGGTCCCGCAGGACCCGATGTCCAACCTGAACCCGGTCTGGAAGATCGGCGACCAGGTCAAGGAGACGCTGAAGGCCAACGGCCGCCCCAGCGGCCCGGACGACGTCGCCCAGGTCCTGGCCCAGGCCGGCCTGCCGGACGCTGCCCGGCGGGCAAAGCAGTACCCGCATGAATTCTCCGGCGGCATGCGCCAGCGCGCACTGATCGCCATCGGCTTGTCCTGCCAGCCGCGCCTGCTCATCGCCGATGAGCCGACGTCGGCCCTGGATGTCACGGTGCAGCGCCAGATCCTGGATCATCTTGAACGGATGACCTCGGAACTGGGGACTTCCGTGCTGCTCATCACGCACGACCTCGGCCTGGCCGCCGAGCGTGCTGACAAGGTCGTGGTCATGTACCGGGGCAACGTCGTCGAGGCCGGTCCGTCCCTGGAACTGCTGCAAAACCCGCAGCACCCCTACACCCAGCGGCTGGTTGCCTCGGCGCCGTCGCTGGCGTCACGGCGCATCCAGGCGGCCAAGGAGCTTGGCGTCTCGACGACCGAGGTGCTGGCCCCCGCCGGGGCCGCGGCCGTGGAACCGGCGATGACGAAAGACGTGCTGCAGGTCCAGAACCTGAGCAAGGTCTTCAAGCTGCGTGCCGGGTTCGGCAAGTCGACCGACTTCACCGCCGTCGACGACGTCTCCTTCAACGTCAAGCGCGGAACGACGACGGCGATCGTGGGCGAGTCGGGTTCCGGCAAGTCCACCGTGGCGCAGATGGTGTTGAACCTGCTGGAACCGACGTCGGGCAAGATCATCTTCGACGGCGTTGACACCTCCGCGCTGAACAGCAAGGAGATCTTCGCTTTCCGCCGCCGGGTGCAGCCGATCTTCCAGGACCCCTACGGCTCCCTGGACCCGATGTACAACATCTACCGGACCATTGAGGAGCCACTGCGGGTACACAAGATCGGGGACAAGGCGAGCCGCGAGAAGAAGGTCCGCGAACTGCTGGACCAGGTGTCGCTGCCGCAGTCCACCATGCAGCGGTACCCGAACGAACTCTCCGGCGGGCAGCGCCAGCGCGTCGCGATCGCGCGTGCCCTGGCGCTGGACCCCGAAGTGATCATCTGCGACGAGGCCGTGTCCGCACTGGACGTCCTGGTGCAGGCGCAGGTGCTGAACCTGCTGGCCGAACTGCAGTCCCGGCTGGGCCTGACCTACCTGTTCATCACCCACGACCTCGCGGTGGTCCGGCAGATCGCCGACCACGTGTGCGTCATGGAGAAGGGCAAGCTGGTTGAGACGGGCTCCACCGATGACGTCTTCGACGCCCCGCAGCGGGACTACACCCAGGCACTGCTCCACGCCATCCCGGGTGCGCGCCTGATGCTGCCGCCGGAAGTCGCCTGAGCTGCCAGCAGTGAGCTGACTGGAATCAGCTGCAGGACACCGGAGCCGGTGTCCGCCCCCGGGGCGGGCGCCGGCTCCTGGCGTTGAACAAACGTGCGGCTACCAGCCGTTGGCCGCTGCCTTCAGCCGTTGGCCGCTGACTCCGCAGGCCGCGGGCCCGGGGCCTGGAGGCCGAAGGAGGCCAGCCGCTGGGCCAGCAGTCCGGCCAGTGCGGCGTGCCCCGCCGGGTCCATGTGGACGCCGTCGGCCATCGAATTCGTGAGGTTGTAGCGCGTCAGCCAGTCCCCGACGCCCACAAAGGGAATGGAATGCCGCGCTGCCACGGCCCCCAGGAGCGCGTCGACCTCGGTGCGGCGGCCGCCGCCGTCGGCGGCGGCGCGGGCCAGTGTCCCGACCATTGCCAGCCGTGCCCCGGGGTAGCGTAGCCGGACGCTGGCGATCAGCCGCTCGGCGTTGTCCGCAATCTGCCGGTCGGTTGCGCCGCGGGACGCGTCGTTGCCGCCGCCCTCAATAACGACCAGCGGCGGCGAACCGTAGGGGAGCAGCCAGTCGCCGCGCTGCAGGGCGTCGGGATAGTTGCCGGTTGCGCCGTTGGATGCGACAAAGCCCGTGCCGCCGCGGCCGCAGAAGTGGACCGCATAGCCCAGGCTGGCCAGTGCTTTCCGCGGCCAGGAAATGGCGGGCTCGGACTGGGAATCGCCGATCAGCACAGCCGTCCGGGCGATGTCTTCCACGACCACCTCGTTGCGGCCGCTGCCGGGGTTACGGTAGATGCTGCCCGCCGGCAGGCTTCCAGGGTCGGTCCCCTGAGGAACTTTGCGGTGGCCCGGGGAGCCCGCCGCCACTGGCTCGCCGGGCGCTCCTGCAGCTGCGGGAGCGCCCGGGCCGGTGAGGCCGTAAACAGTGGACGCGCCGGCGTCGGCAGTGCGCGCCGGGGGAGTCTGTGCGCAGCCGCCGACAAGGATGCCTGCGGCGATCATCGGTGCGATCAAGCGGGCCAGGGCCGGGGCGTTGCGCATGTAAGTCTCCCGGTCGGCTGCTGCTGCTGTCCCAGCAATGATGGGGCATGCACGCCGGAAAAGACAGTGATATTACTCACATTGAAGCGCCGATCTCCCGCCGTGACTACACCGGCCGGCCTGCGGGGATCGAGCGATTTTAGGCCAATAAAAGCCCTAGCGTTTAGAATGGATGAAGGTGCCCTGTGCCAAAGGGGCGTAACCGTCGTGCGTTCCGGTTGGAAATGTCGCGATACAACAGCTGACTTCACCACTGAATCGAGCAATAACGCATGTCTGAAACCACCACCAACACCGCGGTAGCCACTGCATCGCGCAGTGACCTGCGCAACGTCGCGATCGTGGCCCACGTTGACCACGGCAAGACCACCCTGGTCGACGCCATGCTCAAGCAGACCAACTCCTTTGCCGCCCACAACCACCTCGAAGACCGAGTCATGGACTCCGGTGACCTCGAGCGTGAAAAGGGCATCACCATCCTGGCCAAGAACACCACCGTGGCCTACAACGGACCGTCCTCCGAGGGCGAGACCATCACCATCAACGTCATTGACACCCCCGGCCACGCCGACTTCGGTGGCGAGGTCGAGCGCGGCCTGTCGATGGTCGACGGCGTCGTCCTCCTCGTGGACGCTTCTGAGGGCCCGCTGCCCCAGACCCGCTTCGTCCTCCGTAAGGCCCTTGCCGCCCACCTGCCGGTGATCCTCCTGGTCAACAAGACCGACCGTCCCGACGCGCGGATCGAAGAAGTCGTGCACGAGTCCATGGACCTGCTCCTGGGCCTGGCCTCCGACCTCGCCGACGAAGTTCCGGACCTGGACCTGGACAAGATCCTGAACGTCCCGGTCGTCTACGCCGCCGCCAAGGTTGGCCGTGCGTCCCTCGAGCAGCCCGCCGACGGTTCGGCTCCCGACAACGAGGACCTCGAGCCGCTGTTCAAGGCCATCATCGAGCACATCCCGGCGCCGACCTACAACCCGAACGGTGTCCTGCAGGCACACGTCACCAACCTGGACGCCTCACCGTTCCTCGGCCGCCTGGCGCTGCTGCGTATCTACAACGGCACCCTGCGCAAGGGCCAGACCGTTGCCTGGGCCCGTGCCAACGGCGAACTGAAGAACGTCAAGATCACCGAACTGCTGGCCACCAAGGCGCTGGACCGCGTCCCGACCGAGTCCGCCGGCCCCGGTGAGATCGTCGCCGTCGCCGGCATCGAGGAAATCACCATCGGTGAGACCCTGACCGACGTCGACAACCCGCAGCCGCTGCCGCTGATCACCGTTGACGACCCGGCCATCTCGATGACCATCGGTATCAACACCTCGCCGCTGGCCGGCCGGGTCAAGGGCGCCAAGGTCACGGCCCGCCAGGTCAAGGACCGCCTGGACAAGGAACTGATCGGTAACGTCTCCCTCAAGGTGCTCCCGACCGAGCGCCCGGATGCCTGGGAAGTCCAGGGACGTGGCGAGCTCGCGCTGGCCATCCTGGTCGAGCAGATGCGCCGCGAAGGCTTCGAGCTGACCGTCGGCAAGCCGCAGGTTGTCACCAGGACCGTCGACGGCAAGGTCCACGAGCCGATGGAGCACATGACCATCGACGTGCCCGAAGAGTACCTGGGCGCCGTCACGCAGCTCATGGCTGCCCGCAAGGGCCGCATGACCAACATGGCGAACCACGGCACCGGCTGGTGCCGCATGGAGTTCATCGTTCCGGCCCGTGGCCTGATCGGTTTCCGCACCAAGTTCCTCACGGACACCCGCGGCGCCGGCATCGCAGCTTCCATCTCCGAGGGCTACGAGCCCTGGGCCGGCCCGATCGAATACCGCACCAACGGTTCGATGATCGCCGACCGCGCCGGTGTTGTGACGCCGTTCGCCATGATCAACCTGCAGGAGCGCGGCTCCTTCTTCGTCCGGCCCACCTCCGAGGTCTACGAAGGCCAGATCGTCGGCGAGAACTCCCGCGCGGATGACATGGACGTCAACATCACGAAGGAAAAGAAGCTCACCAACATGCGTGCCGCTTCCTCGGACACCTTCGAGAACCTGACGCCCCCGCGTGACCTGACCCTCGAAGAGTCACTCGAATTCGCCCGCGAAGACGAGTGCGTCGAGGTCACCCCGGAATCCATCCGGATCCGGAAGCTCATCCTGGACGCCAACCAGCGCGCCAAGTCCAACCGCGCCCGCGCGAAGGTCTAGTTTCCGCGCTCCGCGCTGAAACAACGGATCATTTGTGAATAAGAGAGCTGCCGGTATGGCAGGCGGTCTGGCCGCCGCCGTGCCGGCAGCTCTTTTTGCTGCCCTGGCGGGCACGGCGCTGCACCGGCAGGACATCCTGGTCGCCGGCGTCGGCGTGCCGTGGGGTGCCGTCGCCGCGCTGCTGCTGCTGGGCGCCGTCGAGCTGTGGCTCGGCGCGGCGTTCCGTTCCGCGCTTCCGACGGCGGTCTGCGGCGCGGGCTGCTACGCGCTCGCAGGCTGGTGGTCCACCCTGGCGAACGGCAAGCGCCTGATCATCGGCGACCTGGCCGGAAATCTCTGGATCTACGGCATCGCGGTGGTCACGGTCGGCACGCTGGCATGGTGCCGGCGCTACCGCCCGTCCCCGGCGTAGGCGCGCGGACGTCCCGGACTCCGGCCGCCCACACCGCCCGGAGGGACATGCCCACCCCTCGCACTCCGCCTTCCGTCCCTCCACCCTCCGCAGGGGACATGCCCACTCCTCGCACTCAGCCCGGCGGGACATGCCCAGTTCTTGAGGTCGCTGGTGGGCATGATGCCACTATGTCCACAGCTGGCGCCGGCGGCAGGGCATGCCCCTTCTTCGCCTCCTTTTCGTACGAACCCTTCGCCGGGGACATGCCCATTCCTCGGGGTTTCGGCTGGACATGATGCCACTATGCCCACCGCCCGCGCCGGCGGCAGGGCATGCCCCTTCTTCGCACCTCGACCACAGAGCAACATGCCCAGTGTTGACCGTGGAAGAGGTCCCTCCCGGGCCCGGTGCGAGGGACACGCCCTTGTGCACATAGCGGGATTCGGCTCTGCCCGGACCGCAGGTTCGGCGTCACGATGTCGGCATGGTCAATATCACTGAAGTCCTTTCAAACTACGACGGTGTCGCCCGCGCCAAACACCTCGCTGCAGCCGGCGTCTCAGACTTCCAGCTCCAGTCGGCCCTCTCCCGGGGCGCCGTCTCCCGTGTGGCGCGCGGCGTTTACGCGGTCCCCGGCGCCGACGCCGGGCTCGTCTCCATCCGATCGCTCCCGGCGGAGCCCGCGTGTGTCACTGCGGCGCAGTTCCGAGGCCTCTGGGTTCTTGAATCGCCATCGCAACCGCATATTTCGGTTACCCACAGCCGCAGCTATCCAGGATTCGTCTGCCATCGGTCCGCTGCGCCGCCCACCCTGCTGGACACCGTCGTGCAAAGCCTGAGATGCCTGCCGGATCTCGACGGTCTCGTCATTGCCGAGGCCGCCGTTGTCCTCAAGGGACTGTCGCTCCCCGAACTCCGGCAGCGTCTGGCCGGCCGCAACGACATGAGGCAGCGTCGGATAGTGGCCAGGATCGTCCCGCAATCGCAGTCAATCATCGAGTGCATGGCCCGTTACTGGCTGCGGAGGGCCGGTTTCCATGTTGAGTCCCAGGTCAACATCCCCGGAATGGGCCACGTCGATCTTATGGTCGACGGCAGGCTCGGCATCGAGACCGATGGGGCGGGATTCCACATGGATCGCGCGAGCTTTGAGGAGGACCGTCGCCGGTGGAACGTCACGACCCGTCGTGGAATCCCCACCCTTGTCGTCAGCTACCCGCTGCTCCTGAACCGGCCCGAAGAGTTCATCGCCATGGTCCGCGACGCCCTGAGCCAGCTCTCCGCTGCCGCGTAGCACCGGACATGCGCACGCGGGATACCTTCTTCTGAACGCTGGACATGTCCAGCGTTCACGGGCCTCCACCGGAAATGTCCAGGGGTTGCCGCCAGGATCGCGGGACATGTCCACTTTTTGCTGGCCAGACCACCGGACATGTCCGGCGCCCGCGGCGGGGGATGGACATGGTGGCACTATGTCCATCCGTGGAAGTCAGGGGAGGGCATGTCCCGTGGGGTGGTGGCCGGGGGAGGGCGTGTCCCGTGGGGTGGTGGCCGGGGGAGGGCATGTCCCGTTGGGGTGGTGGTCAGGGGAGGGCATGTCCACTGGGGGCGCGGCGGGGCGGGGCGGGCGGAACCTGCTTGGCGGCGACCACCAGGGCATAAGGGACCACGACGTCGGAGCGGCGGGTGCGGATCGTGCATCCGCTGCCGGTGCGTGCCACCAGCTCACCCAGGGCATCCGTCAGCCCGCCCTCAATCCGGTACCTGACCACGACCCGGGTTCCCAGGTTAGCGGCAGCGAGGAGGACTTGGGGCAACGGCTTCGGGGAACTCACCCCTTCATCCTAGGTCCGGTGGATTCAACAGTTCGGACCCGTGTGACGCCCCGCTAGGTTCGCGGGAACGGGCTGGGAGATAATAGGCTCAGTAGTCAGCAGCCCGGCGCTCAGGCCGGGAGGAGTTATCCGGCTGGCGCCGGAACCAACGTGGAAAGGCCAGGGACGTGACGTACGTAATCGCGCAGCCGTGTGTAGATGTCAAAGACAAGGCATGTATTGAAGAGTGCCCCGTCGATTGCATCTATGAAGGTGAGCGTTCCCTGTATATCCACCCCGACGAGTGCGTGGACTGCGGTGCCTGCGAGCCGGTCTGCCCCGTCGAAGCCATCTATTATGAGGATGACACCCCCGAGGAATGGGCCGACTACTACAAGGCCAACGTTGAATTCTTCGATGAACTGGGGGCCCCGGGCGGGGCTGCCAAGGTCGGCAACACACACACGGACCACCCGATGATCGCCGCCTTGCCGCCGCAGAACCAAGAGAACTAGGGCGGGGCGTCGGTGACATCTGCGCTGCGCAGCTACGGCCTCAGCCTGCCCGACTACCCGTGGGAGGCCATGGCGCCGTACATCGCCAGGGCAGCCGAACACCCCGGGGGAGTCGCGAACCTGTCCATCGGGACCCCGGTGGACGCCACCCCCGAGGTGGTCCAGGAGGCGCTGCGCGCGGCGGCAAACGCCCCCGGCTACCCCACGGTCCACGGCACAGCCGGGCTGCGGGAAGCGATTGCGGCCTGGTTTGAACGCCGCCGCGGTGTGCCGGGGCTGGATCCGCAGGCCATCATGCCCACGGTGGGCTCCAAGGAACTCGTGGCGTGGCTCCCGTTCCTGCTCGGTCTCAAGCCCGGCGACGTCGTCGTCCGCCCCACCGTCGCCTACCCCACCTATGACATCGGGGCCACGTTCGCCGGGGCGGAGCACATCGCAGCGGACGACCTGGATGAGCTCGACGCCGCCACCCGGGCCCGGGTGCGCCTGGTCTGGGTCAACTCCCCGGCGAACCCCACCGGAAGCGTCCGCGACGCCGAATCGCTCCGCCGGATCGTGCGGCAGGCCCGCGAGCTCGGCGCCGTCGTGGCCTCGGACGAGTGCTATGCCGAACTCGGGTGGGGCGAATGGGACGTCCAGCGGGGCGGAGCCCCGGTGCCCAGCATCCTGGATCCCCAAGTGGCGGAGGGCTCGCATCAGGGCCTCCTGGCCGTGTACTCGCTGAGCAAGCAGTCGAACCTGGCCGGCTACCGTGCCGCCTTTGTCGCCGGTGATCCCGCCATCATGGCGAACCTGGTCAACAGCCGCAAGCACGCGGGCATGATCGTCCCGTACCCGGTTCAGGAAGCCATGCGGGTTGCCCTTGGCGACGATGCCCACGTCCTGGCGCAGAAGGACATCTACCGCGGGCGCCGGGAACGGATCGTGCCGGCCCTGGAGCGCTTTGGACTGACCATCCACGACTCCCGGGCCGGACTTTACCTGTGGGCCACCGCGGGCGAAGCCACATGGGTCACGGTCGCCCGGCTCGCGGACCGCGGGATCGTCGTGGGCCCGGGTGTGTTCTACGGCGACGCCGGCAACGGATTCATCCGCGTCGCGCTGACGGCCAACGACGAGCGGATTGACGCCGCGGCCTCCCGTCTGGCCGAAGGTCCGTAACAATGCTGTGACACGTGCCACAACTGGCGCGTTTTGGGCCGTTCCGGGTGGCCTTGGATTAGTGCCACCCGGAAACTGCCGGTAGTTTTTAACTGACTATCAATGGTGGCTTTCCACAAGAAGGCAGCGCAGCCGTTGGAATCCGTATCTAAAACAGGTTCCGTGGGCGGCTTCACCAGAAGTTGGACCAGCTTTCTACAGAGGCCCCGAGGCCTCAGAGGAGACTCCATGACTGAGACCACCAGCGCAACCCTGCGCCATGCCGGCGGCGAGCTCGAACTCCCGCGCATCCAGGTTGTAGAAGGAAACGAAGGCTACGACGTTTCCAAGCTGCTGAAGCAGACAGGCGCCGTGGCTTTTGACCCCGGCTTTATGAACACGGCAGCGACCACCTCCGCCATCACCTACATCGACGGCGACGCCGGTGTGCTGCGGTACCGTGGCTACCCGATCGAGCAGCTCGCCCAGCACTCAAGCTTCCTGGAAGTTTCCTACCTGCTGATCTACGGCAACCTGCCGAGCGCCACCGAGCTGGAAGCCTTCGATCAGCGGATCCGTCACCACACCCTGCTGCACGAGGAGCTGAAGGGCTTCTTCAGTGGCTTCCCGCGCGACGCCCACCCGATGCCGGTGCTGTCCTCGGCCGTATCCGCGCTGTCCACGTTCTACCAGGACTCGCTGGATCCCTTCAACGCCGAGCAGGTTGAAGTCTCCACCTACCGGCTGCTGGCCAAGATGCCGGTCATCGCCGCCTACGCCCTGAAGAAGAGCATCGGCCAGCCCATGCTCTACCCGGACAACTCCCACAACCTCGTGGAAAACTTCCTGCGGCTGAGCTTCGGCCTGCCCGCCGAACAGTACGAAGTGGACCCGGTCGTCGCCAAGGCGCTGGACCTGCTCCTGATCCTGCACGCCGACCACGAGCAGAACTGCTCGACCTCCACGGTCCGGCTGGTCGGTTCGTCCAACGCCAACCTGTTCGCCTCCGTGTCCGCCGGCATCAACGCCCTCTTCGGCCCCGCCCACGGCGGCGCCAACGAGGCCGTGCTGAAGATGCTGCGCCAGATCCAGGCCGACGGCACCAAGCCCGAGGACTACATGGAGAAGGTCAAGAACAAGGAGGACGGCGTCCGCCTCATGGGCTTCGGACACCGCGTCTACAAGAACTACGACCCGCGCGCCAAGATCGTCAAGGCCACGGCCCACGAGATCCTCACCAAGCTCGGCGGCAACGACGAGCTCCTGGAGATCGCCCTGCGCCTGGAAGAGAAGGCCCTGAACGATGACTACTTCATCCAGCGCAAGCTCTACCCGAACGTGGACTTCTACACCGGCCTGATCTACAAGGCCATGGGCTTCCCGGAGAAGATGTTCACCGTGCTCTTCGCGATCGGCCGGCTGCCCGGGTGGATCGCCCAGTGGCGCGAAATGATCAGCGACCCGAACACCAAGATCGGCCGTCCGCGGCAGCTCTACATCGGTGAGCCGGAGCGCAACTACCCTTCGGTGTAGTGCACTAGGACACAGCAGTACGACGCCGGCCGCGCACCTTTTGGGGTGGGCGGCCGGCGTCGTTTTGCGTCCGGGGACGGCGCCCTGGACGAATGCCTGTGGACATCGACGCAGGTGGGGGAGCCCTTCCGCCGGTGTGGCCCGGCGTCGTTCGGGCACATCCGTGCTAAAAAAGACTAATGCCGAAATTTGTCGACGCCGCATTGCGGCGCCAGGAAGTGGTCGAAGCGGTCTTCCGGATCGTTGCAGCGGACGGACTTGAACGGGCATCGCTCCGCGAAGTCGCCGACGAGGCGGAGCTCGCGGTCGGGTCGGTGCGGCACTACTTCGCCAGCAGCGAGGAACTCCTGCTGCATTCCTTCGGAGTCGTCGTGGACCGGATCGTCAGCCGGTTGACGGCAGCCGATGAGCGCCGCTCGGAGGCGCGGCCCGGCACCCCGGAACACCACCAGCACGTGTTAACCCTGCTGGGCGAGTTTCTTCCGCTGGATGAGGAACGCGCCGTTGACTCCTGCGTCTGGATGGCGTTTAAGAACGCCGCCCGGACCAGGCCCTTCCTCGCCCCCGCAGCCGACCGGAGCCACCGCGCCGTGGCAGCGATCGTCGGGCGGCTTGTGATGGACCTGGCGGCGGCCGACCCCGATAACACGGACGCGGGCAGGGACCAGCAGCGGCTGGTCACCGAGGCGGAGCGGCTGCTGGCCACTCTGGACGGGCTCACCATGCACGCCCTGCTGCAGCCCGAATGGATGACCGCGCAGATGTGCCGCGACGTGCTGGAGGCCCATCTCACCGAACTGGGCAGCTCCGCCAGCGGCCATTACCGTTCGTTAACCTGAGGAATACACTGGAAACGAACGTCATGCCAAGGAGGCAATCGGATGCACCACACAGTCGGGCCGGGCTGGCGGATCACCATGGACACTTCGGGTCCTATGCTCATTGCACTTTACGTCCGCGACGCCGCCGGCCTGGACAGCGCGGGGCACCCGGCGCTTTGTCACGCGGCACCGAAGATCCGGCCTGTCGACCACACCCATCTCATCGCGGAGGTGGGCGGGCTCAGCGCCCTCAAGACTGAATGGGAAGCCTGGTGGGAGCAGCTCCTGAAGGCGCACCCCGAGATGTCGCCGGAACTGGGCCCGCCGGGGTTCCGCGCCTTCAGCAATTCGCCGGCCCTCCGGCGCGTGCTGCAGGCGCACTTCGGTGCGGCCCTGTCCTGGGCGCGGGAACGCCGCGCCGAGTACCTTGCCCTGGAGGCCGAACGCGAGGCCGCCGACGGGGTGCAACTGCTGCAGGACATGGTCGACGACCGGCTGCTTGAGGCGGGCCGCTCCGCCAACGACTTCACCCTGACCATCGTCGAACTGCCCCTCGCCGAGCCACGGGCCTGGTATCTGGAGCCCGACAAGATCATCATGAGCACCGATCTGCTGTCCCAGCCTGAACTGTTCCGCAGCTATGTGCAGCCCGTCGTCGACCTGCT
The DNA here is from genome assembly GCF_031456935.1 of Arthrobacter ginsengisoli. Taxonomy (NCBI): domain Bacteria; kingdom Bacillati; phylum Actinomycetota; class Actinomycetes; order Micrococcales; family Micrococcaceae; genus Arthrobacter; species Arthrobacter ginsengisoli. Next base: position 161,688 of record NZ_JAVDVQ010000005.1, read on the forward strand.
GGTCTGACACCGCCGGGCTCCCGGGGGCGCAGGGCTGACAGGCAGGCGCCGGACGGGCCTGGCTACGCCTTCGGTGCCTCGGCGACCGTGACCCTGACCTGTCCCGCGGGTGCCTCGGCGGACTGCCAGCCGTTGCGGGCCTGCCGTGTCCAGCTCTGTCCGTCAGTCTGGACTTCCGTGATGGAGAGCGCCTTGGCGTTGGCAACCGCCCAGTGCGCCACAGCCCAGGCCTGGGTCCCCTCCGCGTCCAGCACGAGGGTGTTGCCCTCCGTGGACGCCGGAAGGACGCCAAAATCCTCGGACAGCCGCTCCTGCGTGGCAGCCGTATCGCCGGCGGTGTCCGGGTCCCGCAGCGTGCAGTCGAGGTCGGCAGCGGTCTGGCCGGTCAGCGACGCGGCGAAAGCGCGGGCCATCGCCTCATGCTGGGCATAGGCGTCAGGATACGCGGAGCGCTGGACCCGCTGCGCGGCGACGGTTATGTCCAGCGTTTCGTAGCCGGCGACCTTCACGAGCGCATCGTAGAACGCGTTGCTCGCGTGGTAGGGGTCCATCACCTGCTCCGTGGTGCCCCAGCCCTGGGTGGGACGCTGCTGGAAGAGCCCGCGGGAGTCCGGTCCGGCCTGGTCACCGTGGCCGATATTCCGGAGTTTGGACTCCTGCATGGCCGTGGCCAGCGCGATGCTCGCGGCCCTGGCCGGGAGGCCCCGGCGGACGGCCACGGCGCTGATCAGGCCGGCGTTGGCGGCCTGATCCGTGGCCAGCTCGGCGCTGCCGGCGCCCACAGCCGTGCAGCGTTCAGTGATGAGGACCTCGGACCGCTGCACGAACGCCACCGCGGTGTAGATCCCGCCCGCGACCATGGCCAGGGTCAGCAGCAGCACGATCCGATGGCGCCACTTGCGTCTGCGTGCCACGTAACTACTCCCTTGGGCCCTTTGCGGCCCGGTACATTCTGCCAATACTCGGCTTTCCGCAGCCAAGCCTAGTTGGCGTGCAGGGCCTCGTTGAGCTCGACGGTCTGTCCCTTGCGGGCGAGGACCTCAACTTCACCGGTGGAGGAGTTGCGGCGGAACAGCAGGTTGGGGACGCCGGAGAGCTCAACGGCCTTGACGATCTGGCTGGTGTCTTCGCCGTCGGCGTCCTTGGCGCCAACCACGCGGACGCGGGTGCCGGCCGTCACGTACAGCCCGGCCTCGACGACGGAGTCGTCGCCGACGCTGATGCCCACACCCGAGTTGGCGCCCAGCAGCACCCGCTTGCCCAGGGAGATCTTTTCCTTGCCGCCGCCGGACAGTGTCCCCATGATCGAGGCGCCACCGCCGACGTCGGATCCGTCCTCCACGACCACACCGGCCGAGATGCGGCCTTCCACCATGGACGCGCCCAGGGTGCCGGCGTTGAAGTTGACGAAGCCCTCGTGCATGACCGTGGTGCCCGCGGCCAGGTGCGCGCCGAGGCGGACCCGGTCGGCGTCGGCAATCCGCACGCCGGAGGGGATGACGTAGTCGACCATCCGGGGGAACTTGTCCACACCGTAGACGGTGACAGCGCCGCGTTTGCGCAGCCGGGCCCGGGTCAGTTCGAAGCCCTCGACGGCGGCGGGTCCGAAGTTGGTCCACACCACGTTGGGGAGGTTGCCGAAAATGCCGTCCAGGTTGATGCTGTTCGGCTGCACCAGGCGGTGCGAGAGCAGGTGCAGGCGCAGGTAGGCGTCGGCGGTGTCGGCCGGTGCCTCGTCGAGGCGGATCTGGACGAACACGACCTTCTGTTCGGTGCCCCGGTCCGCGTCGGCTCCGGCCGCGGCGATGTCGGTCAGGGCCTGGTCCGCGTTGGCCACGTCGCGGAGGACCGCCGTCGCGGTTCCGAGGGCGGGGGCAGGGAACCAGACGTCCAGGACGGTGGCTGCACCATTGCCGGTGGCGATCGTGGCGATGCCGTAGCCATAGGCGGAGCGGGAGTCTGCGGGCACAGCGGAAGAAGCGGTTTCAGTCATGCCCCAAGTCTATAGACGGCGCCCGCGCTCGCCGAAACCCGTGACAGCGCCTCGGGCCGCTTCGGGAGCCCAGCGGATAAAGTGGGACGGTGACTGCCCCGGATTTGAATGCGCCAACGACCACCCGCCCCCGCGCCGCCGCCCACCTGGACCTGCGCCAGGACGTGGCGCTGCTGACCGCAGCGCTCATCGACATCTACAGCGTCTCCGGTGCGGAGGCCGAACTGGCCGACGCCGTGGAGCATGCCCTCCGCACCGTCCCCCAGCTGGAGCTGGTCCGCGACGGCGACTCGATCATTGCCCGCACGAATCTGGGCCGCGCCGAGCGGGTCATCCTTGCCGGCCACCTGGATACCGTGCCGTTGCCGACCACGGAAGGCTCGCTCGGGACCGTCCCTTCCTACTGGCCCTCGGGGGCGCCCGGTGAGGGGATCCTCTACGGCCGCGGTGCCACCGACATGAAGGGCGGCGTCGCGGTTCAGCTGGCGCTGGCGGCCGGCCTGTTCGACGGCGGCGCGGAACCGGACAAGGACGTCACCTTCGTGTTCTACGACCATGAGGAAGTCGAAGCGGTCAAGAGCGGGCTGGGCCGGCTCGTCCGGAACCACGGCAGCCTGCTGGGCGGGGACTTCGCGATCCTGCTGGAACCCACGGACGGGACGGTGGAGGGCGGGTGCAACGGCACGATCCGCTTCGAAGCCACCACGGTGGGTGAAGCCGCGCATTCCGCCCGGGCCTGGATGGGCAGCAACGCGATCCATGCAGCGGCCCCGATCCTTGCCCGGCTCGCCGCATATGAGCCCCGGACCATCACCGTGGACGGCCTGGACTACCGGGAAAGCCTCAACGCCGTGAAGGTCAACGGGGGGACCGCCGGCAACGTCATCCCCGACCGCTGCGTCGTGGAAATCAACTACCGTTTCGCGCCGGACAAGACCCCGGACCAGGCGGAGCAGCACGTGCGGGACCTGTTGGACGGCTTCGACGTCGTCCGCACCGACAGTGCCGCCGGCGCGCGGCCGGGACTCAACCACCCGGCGGCGGCCTCCTTCGTCGCCGCCGTGGGCGCCGCGCCGAAGCCGAAATACGGCTGGACCGACGTCGCCCGCTTCAGCGAGCTGGGCATCCCGGCGGTGAACTTCGGGCCGGGTGACGCCCTGCTGGCGCACAAGGACAACGAACACGTCCAGGCCGATGCGGTCCGCGAATGCCTGCGCGTGCTGCGGAGCTGGCTCACCGCGTAGCGCCGCAGGCGATACCGCCGGCAATGCAGCTGGCAACACAAAAGGCAATACAAAAGGTCCGGAACCCCGCCAGGGATTCCGGACCTTTTGCCCTGACCGACAGCGCGGCGGGACGCTACTTCACGGGGATCCCGGCGACGGGCACGTGCACCACGCCGCCGGCGGCCTTCTTGGAACCGCGCCGCTCCAGCCAGATCGCCAGGCGGGAGACCGAGAAGTTAATGGCGATGTAGATCGCCGCGGCCACGAAGAACACCGGAAACAGGTAGTCCGGGCCGAGGAAGTCGGCCATAATCTGCACTTTGCGCAGCAGTTCCTCGTAGGACACGATGTAGCCCAGCGAGGTGTCCTTCAGCAGCACCACCAACTGCGCGACGAGGGAGGGCAGCATGCGCCGGATGGCCTGGGGCAGTTCGATGCTGCGCCGGGAGGCGAAGCTGGTGAGGCCGATCGCGAGGCCCGCTTCACGCTGGCCCTTCGGCAGGGACTGGATGCCGGCGCGGATGATCTCTGCGAAGATCGCGGAGTTGTAGAGCACCAGGCCGGCGACGACGGCGACGAACGATCCGGTCGCGAACACCAGCAGCACGAAGAACATCATCAGGACGACGGGCATGCCGCGGAGGAATTCCAGCACGATCCGGGTGGGGATCCGGATCCAGGCGACGTCGGAAATCCGCATGAGGCAAAGCACCAGGCCCAGCGGAAAGGCGATGACCGCGGCGACCGCCGCCGCAGTGAGCGTGGCGCCGATACCGTTGCCGATCAGCACCCAGACATCGGGAATCTGGAAGACAGCCCAGCGTTCGGGTTCGAATATGCCCTGCTGGGCAAGGATGGTGATGGCCCACCAGAGCAGACCGGCAATCACCACGACACCGACAATGGAGCCGATCAGCGAAACACGGCGGGCCTTGGGGCCGGGGACATCGTAGAGGACCGAGCTCATCGGGCGATCGCCACCTTTCGTTCAACCAGGGTGGCCACATAGCCAAGCGGGACGGTTATCAGCAGGTAGAAGAAGGCGACGCCGACGAGGACCCACAGCACCGCGTCGCCATTGGCGTTCGCGAGCTGGCGGCCGTAACCGAAGAGTTCCAGTACGTAGAAGGCGCCGGCCACCGAGGAGTTCTTCACGAGGGCAATGAGGATGTTGATCATCGGCGGGATCACCGTGCGCAGGGCCTGCGGAAGAATGATGAGGGAGAGGACCTGGCTGAACTTCATGCCGATGCTGCGGGCGGCCTCGGCCTGGCCGACCGGGACGCTGTTGACGCCGGAGCGCACCGCCTCGGCGATGAAGGCCGAGGTGTAGGCGCTCAGGGCGATGATGGCGGCGACTTCAAATTGCTGGAACGTCACGCCGAGCCGGGGCAGGACCACGGCGGCGAAGAAGAACGCGATGGTCAGCGGGGTGTTCCGGACGATCTCCACGTACGTCATGCTGAACCCGCGCAGTGCGGCGATGGGCGAGACGCGGGCGGCCGCGAGCAGGGTGCCGAAAATCAGTGCGAAGATCCCCGAGACCACGGACAGGAAGAGGGTTCTGAGAAAACCGTCCACATATGCGGGGAGGTTTTCAATGATGACGTCCATAGGTTCCTTAGGCTGCCTTGACGGGAATGGAGCGGGAGACGGGAATGGCGGTTGCCGGGGCCGCGTCGGGCGCGTGCCCCGGCAACCGCCACACCTGGCTAGTAGCGGTCGATCGTGGGAAGTGCGGGAGTGGTCTTGATGACCGTGCCGGCAGTGGATTCCCAGGCCTTCGCGTAGGAACCGTCCTTGTCGGCGGCCTCCAGCTGGTCGTTGATCCACATGCGGAAGGGCGTGTCGCCCAGCTTCAGGCCGATGCCGTACGGCTCCTTCGTGAAGGTCTCATCCGATGCCAGCTTGAACGCATCCGGTTCCTTGGCCACGAAGCCGGCCAGGATGACGTTGTCAGTGGTGATCGCTTCGACCTGCTTGTTGCGCAGCGGCTCCAGGCAGGCGGAGTAGGTTGCCGCCGGGACGAGGACTGCTCCGTACTTCTCGACGATCGTGGCGGCCGGCGTCGAACCGGTCACGGAGCAGACGTTCTTGCCCCTGACGTCTTCGGGCTTGGTGATGGTTGTGTTGTCCTTGTTCACCATCAGCGCCTGGCCGGCCTCGTAGTACGGGCCGGCGAAGTCGACTTCAGTCTTGCGCTTGTCGTTGATCGTGTAGGTGGCGACGATGAGGTCGACCTTGCCCTGCTTGATGAACTGTTCGCGGTTGGCGGAGACCGTTTCAACCCACTCGATCTTGTCCGCGGGGATCCCCAGCTTGGCGGCAATCAGCTTGCCGATTTCGACGTCGAAGCCAATCGGCTTGCCGTCGAGGCCCTTCTGGCCGAAGAGCGGCTGGTCGAACTTGGTGCCGATGACGATCTTGCCCGCGGATGAAAGCTTGGCCATGGTGGAATCGGCAGCAAAGCTTGGCTTCTCGGCAACAGGAGGGTTGGTGCTAGTGGAGGACGAGCTGCCGCCACATGCGCTCAGGCTGAGGGCCAGTGCTGCCGAGGCGGCAACCAGAAGGGAATTCCTTCGGGTGAAAAATGCCTTCATGACATTCCTTTCATTGGACGGCCGCCACACGGGCGGCCAGGGTGCGAACTCGGAGGGAACTCAGTGGGTCAGGGGGAACCTAGTGGGTCAGCAGCTTGGAGAGGAAGTCTTTGGCGCGGCTGCTCTTGGGGTTGGTGAAGAACTCTTCGGGCGTGGCATCCTCGACGATCTGGCCGCCGTCCATGAACACCACGCGGTCCGCGGCCTTCCGGGCGAAGCCCATTTCGTGCGTGACCACGATCATGGTCATGCCTTCCTTGGCCAGCTGGATCATGACGTCGAGGACCTCGTTGATCATTTCCGGGTCGAGCGCGGAGGTGGGCTCATCGAAGAGCATGACCTTCGGCTTCATGGCCAGGGCGCGGGCGATCGCCACACGCTGCTGCTGTCCGCCGGACAGCTGGGCCGGCAGCTTGGGCGCCTGGTGCCCGACGCCGACGCGCTCCAGCAGCGCCATTGCGTCCTTGTCGGCTTCGGTCTTCGAGATGCCTTTGACCTTGATGGGCCCCAACGTGACGTTCTCGAGGATCGTCTTGTGGGCGAAGAGGTTGAACGACTGGAAGACCATGCCGACGTCGGCGCGCAGTTTGGCGAGTTCCTTGCCCTCTTCGGGCAGCACCTTGCCGTCGATCTTGATGACGCCGTCGTCGATCGTCTCAAGGCGGTTGATGGCCCGGCAAAGCGTGGACTTGCCGGAACCCGACGGTCCGATGACAACAACGACCTCGCCCTTGCGGACATTCAGGTTGATGTCCTTCAGGACGTGCAGCTGGCCGTAATGCTTATTGACGGCGTTCAGGGAGACGAGCGCGTCGCCGGGCACTTGAGTAGTCATAAGAAGAATCTAGCGAACATTGCCGGAATATGACCGCAATCACTCCCACTTCCTGGAGATCGTGATTCAAGAGATACCTGCAGGTCAGACTGTTTGAGGGTGCTGCCGGTATCCTGCGCGGCCGCCGGGGGAGCCGGCCCCGGCGGCCGCGCGCCGGGGCCGTGCCGGACCGGCGCGGACGGACATCCGCGCTAACCTGTGGGCATGAGTACGGATCCGCAGCAACAGGAAAGCCCGGCTGCCGCCGGGAAGACAGCCGGGAAGACAGCCGGTAAAACGGCCGGTAAGACGGGCGGTAAGACAGCCGGTGAGAAAACCGCAGAAGCCACGGGAAAGCCCGCCGCCAAGTCGTCTGGCGAGCCCCGCGACGCGCCGCCCGCGGCCGGGATCCGGCACAAGGGCCCGCTGGAGCTGCGGCGCAAGGCCGCCAAGGTCACGATGTCGGACCGGACCCTGCTGGACACGAAGGGTCCCGGCCAGTTTGTCCATACCGACCCGTGGCGCGTCCTGAGGATCCAGAGCGAATTCGTGGAAGGCTTCGGAGCGCTGGCCGACCTGGGCCCGGCGGTCAGCGTCTTCGGCTCGGCACGGACCCTGCCCGGCAGCCCGAACTACGAACTCGCCGTGGACGTGGGCCGCCAACTGGCCGAAGCCGGGCTGGCGGTGATCACCGGCGGTGGTCCCGGCTCGATGGAGGCAGCCAACAAGGGTGCGGTGCAGGGCAACGGCGTGTCGGTGGGCCTCGGCATCGAACTGCCCTTCGAGCAGGGGATGAACCAGTGGGTGGACCTGGGGATCAACTTCCGGTACTTCTTCGCCCGGAAGACCATGTTCGTGAAGTACGCCCAGGGGTTTATCGTGCTGCCGGGCGGCCTCGGGACCCTGGACGAACTCTTCGAGGCGATGGTCCTGGTCCAGACCCGGAAGGTGACCTCATTCCCGATCGTCCTGATCGGAACAGCCTTCTGGAGCCCGATGGTGGAATGGATCCAGACCACGCTGGTGGCCGAGGGCATGATGTCCGAGGAGGACCTGGACCTGCTGCAGGTGGTCGATGATCCGGCGCTCGCCGTGGAGCTGGTGGTGGAAGGCGCCGCACGGCACCGGAACCCCAACGGCGGCAACGTGAGCACCGGCAACGGACGTCCCGGCGGCACAAGCGGCTGACGGGCCACCAGCCGGACACGCCGTCGTCTGGCACGATGGGGGAGTGAGTTTCTTCCTGGTTTTCCTTGCGATTGCACTGGCCGGCGCCGCTTTCCTCCTCGGCACCGGCAGGGCGTCGACAGTCTTCGGGAGCCGCCGCGGAGCGGACGACGCCGGGCCGGCCCTGGATGACGGGTTCGACCAGCCGGTCGCCAACCTCCCGCCGGTGCTGCTGCCGGCCAAGCCGGAACCGTCCGACGTCGACCGTCTCCGGTTCGCTGTGGGCCTGCGGGGATACCGGATGGACCAGGTCGACCAGGTGCTGGACGAGTTGAGGGACCAGCTCGCAGCCAAGGACCGGAAGATCGCGGACCTCGGGGCCGAACTGGGGCGCCGCCGGGATGAAACGGAGCCCGCTCCGTGAGCAGTGAGCACCACCCCGCCCGGGCGCCGGAGACGGTGCAGCGGCAACAGCGAAGGGGCGCGGACGGCGGGCCCGGGACCCCCGGGCTGCCGGATCTGACCGGCGCGGCCTGGAAGCTTGCCGCGGCAGCCGGCACCAGGGCCGCCCGCTGGCCCTGGTGGGTCCAGGTGGGCGGGCTCTATCTCGCCGCACGGCTGATCAGTGCCGGCATCTTCATGGCCGCGGCCCTGCACCAGGGCGTCAACCCGTGGTTTCCCGCAAAGCCGGACTACTGGTCCTTCGTCAATATCTGGGACGCCCGCTGGTACGGCGAAGTCCTCCAGAACGGCTACCCGGAAGTCCTCCCCACCGACGGCGCCGGCACCGTCCAGGAGAATGCCTGGGCCTTTTATGCGCTCTTTCCGCTGTTGGGCCGCGCACTTTCGGGCCTGACCGGAATGCACCCGGCGTTCACCCTGACGCTGATCGCCATGGTGTGCGGCCTGGCTGCGGCACTGGTGATCTTCAGACTGTTCCGGCACCGGGCAGCACACAGCACGGCTCTGTGGGGAACGGTGTTCGTCTCCACCTTTCCGGTCTCGCCGGTGCTCCAGGTGCCGTACGCCGAGTCACTGAACCTGCTGCTGCTGGCGGCTGCCCTGCTGCTGGTGGTGGAACGCCGCTACCTGTGGGCCATGCCGGTCGTAGTGCTGATGTGCCTGTCCCGGCCGACCGGAGTGCCGTTCGCGGCGATGACCGGGCTGCTGTTCCTCTACCGGGCGGGGCAGTACTTCCTGGCCGCCCGCAGCACCGCACCCCGGGAGGGCGGCCGGGACGGCGCCGCGGCCGGCGTCGCCGGGCCGGCCGGGTCCGTTCCGCACCGCCGCAGCCAGCTCTGGTCGCTCGCGGGGCTGACAGTGGTCAGCGGAACCGGCGCGCTGCTGTGGCCGGCCTTCGCGTGGGCCGTCACGGGGGATATCCAGGCCTACACCAAGACCGAAACTGTCTGGCGCGGCCACGACCTGGTGCCGTTCAAACCCTGGTTCGACACCGGCGTGCTGCTCTTCGGGCCCGTCCTGGGCCTGCTGGCGCCCTTCGTCTTCGTGGCGCTGTTCGCCCTGTTCATGATGTGCCGCCCGGTCCGGGCCCTGGGCACCGAACTGCGGCTGTGGTGTGCCTGCTACATGGGCTACCTGCTGCTCTTCCTGCACCCCCAGACGAGCACGTTCCGGATGCTGCTCCCGCTCTTCCCGCTGGCCCTCAGCGCGGCTCTGATCTCCCGGTCCCGTGCGTACCGGGGAGCCGTGCTCGTCATGTTCGCGCTGCTGCAGATCGTCTGGATCGTCTGGCTCTGGGCCTGGGCGCCGCTGCCCGGCGGCGGGGACTATCCGCCGTGACGGGCCACACCTTTTGCGGCTCCCGACCCGGCGTGACGCGGCGCGTCGGAAAGTCCAACGATTAGCTACAGCCGCATTGTTACGCGATAATAGATGGTAAGCAAGGACAAGAAGCAAACTGAGTTTATGGCCCTGATGGCTACCATCACGGCCGCCGGGCAGCTTGATTGACTAAGCGGACGCAGCCCGGCCGGGCTGGTATGTCACTGGACTAATGAAGGGGATATTCCTTATGGCGGCTATGAAACCACGCACCGGCGACGGCCCGATGGAAGTGACCAAAGAAGGACGAAGCTTGATCATGCGTGTCCCGCTCGAAGGCGGCGGCAGGCTCGTGGTCGAACTCAATTCTGCCGAAGCGACCAACTTGAAGGAATGCCTCGTCGGCGTTACCGAATAGCTTTCTCAACTCTTTGACAGCGGGCGGGATCCGCAGCCGGATGGCTGCGGATCCCGCCCGCTTGTGGTTTCCGGCGGCTGGGCCCCGGAAGCCGCGGTTTACGGAAGCTTATTTCTTGACGGCTACCAGCAGGCCGTCGCCGGTGGGCAGCATGGCTGACGCGAGGCGGTCGTCGTCGCGGATGGACTTGCCCACCTGGCGCAGCACGACCGTGGTGGCCTCGCGCGAGGCCGGGTTGGCGACGCGGTCCTGGTCCAGCGCATCGTTGACGATCAGCAGGCCGCCGGACTTGAGCAGGCGGATGGCTTGTTCCACGTAGCCGGGGTAGTTCGGCTTGTCGGCGTCAATGAACACCAGGTCGTAGGCGCCGTCGGTCAGGCGCGGGAGGACGTCGCGGGCGCGGCCGGAAATGGTCCGGGTGCGGTTGGCCGGGCTGCCGGCCTCCTGGAACGCTTCCCGGGCGGCTTTCAGGTGCTCGACGTCGACGTCGATGGTGGTCAGGACGGCGTGCGGACCCAGGCCCCGCAGCAGGCAGACGCCGGAGACGCCCGCGCCGGTGCCGATTTCAACCGCCGTCTGTGCCTTGGACGCGGCGGCCAGGACGGTCAGGACGGCTCCGACGCCCGGGCCGACCGGGGTGACGCCCAGTTCGAAGGACTGTTCGCGCGCGTGCAACAGGACCTCATCCTCGGCAGGCAGATCTTCTGCGTAGGACCAGCTCGTGGACTTATCGGCGCTCATGGATTTCGCTTTCTGGGCGGCAGGGGGGTTGTCCACTCCAGCCTACTGTGTCCGGTGGTACCGGGCCGGGAGGCGCCGCCGGGGCAGCGGCGCCGGCTGCCGGTTCCGCCGTGGGCGGAAGGACCGCCGGCGTCAGGAAATTCCCAGCTTATTTTGAAATGATGGTAATCCGCTCATCCGCGTGGTGACCGGCGCCGAATCAACGATGCAGGAGCTTGCAGCCGCAAGCACCGTCCACGGCGTAAGCACCATCCATGAGGGGAGCGGACTATGTCGGTTTCGGCAGCTGTCCCTGCAACTGAAGAGTCCCGGCCAGCGGCGGACGCCGAATGGGTCCGTCCCACCTGGGAGGAAGTGGTGTCCAACCACTCCGCGAAGGTGTACCGCCTCGCGTACCGGCTCACCGGCAACAAGTACGACGCCGAGGACCTCACCCAGGAGGTGTTCGTCCGCGTTTTCCGTTCGCTGGAGAACTTCAAGCCGGGCACCCTGGACGGTTGGCTGCACCGGATCACCACCAACCTCTTCCTGGACCAGGCCCGGCGCAAGAACCGGATCCGCTTCGACGCGCTGGCCGACGACGCCGAATCCCGCCTGCCCGGCCGCGAGCCGGGACCGGAACAGAGCTTCGAGTTCAACAACCTCGACGTCGATGTGCAGGCCGCCCTCGAAGAACTTCCCCCGGATTTCCGCGCCGCCGTCGTCCTCTGCGACCTCGAGGGGCTGTCCTACGACGAGGTGGCCGTCGCGTTGGGCATCAAACTCGGAACGGTCCGCTCGCGGATCCACCGCGGCCGCACGATGCTCCGGGAGAAGCTGGCACACCGCGACCCGCGGCCGCAGTCCGCCAAGACCTCGCTGAAGCCGCGGCTAAAGATGCCGCGCATGGCCGGTCTGCTCTGAACCAAACGATGCGTCTGCTGCAACGACTGCTCCGCGGCCCCCATAAACGAAGTGGCCAGCACCTGGAATCGTGCGCGGAGTGCCGGCTGCAGCAGCGCCGCGAGCGCCAGTACCTGGAGCGGCTGCGCGGTGCCGAGGTGCCGATGGCCAGCGACGACCTGACCGCGCGGCTGCTGGCACGCACCGAGGAACTGGCCAGCCAGGACCTCCCGGCAGTTCCCCGGCCGGCGTCGGACCGCGGCTTCCGCCCGCCACTGAAGGTGGCCATGCTGGTGGCCGGCGGGGCGGCAGCCGCGACCGTCCTGCTCGGCGGATCGGCCTACCTGGTGGGCGGCGACCCCGCCCCGACGGGCGGGGCGGCCGCCTCGGCCCTGCTGCAGCGGGACCTTGCCGTCTCCGGGGCTGCTGCCGCCGGGGCCGAACCGGCGGCGGGCGCGCCCTCCGGCTGGGGCCTCACGGGGGAACCGGATTTCACCCCGGCCGGGGCGCTCACGGGAGCCCAGCTCGCCACCCTGCGGTCCGCGGGCTGGACCTGCCCCGAGCTCCGCGACCTCGGCTACCGCCTGGTCTGGGCCAGGGCCGGGGAGCTGGCCGGTGGGGACATCCTGGAGCTGCGTCTTACCAATGGCCGGAACTTCGCCACGGTGCTGGAACAACACGGCGGCGTGTCCGGGCAGTCCGGCACGCCGGGCGCCGGGCCGCAGGCTGCCCCGCCGGTGCCGGTCAACGCACTTACGGGCCGCCCCGCGACGGCGGACGGCTTCACGTCCGCGACGCTGCCGGAGCACGAGCCCGCGACGAACGCCGCGGCAGGGACCGGCAGCGGGATCCTGTGGCTCAACCATTCTTCACCCTTCGCCGCCATCTACCAGGCGGGCGATGCCACCTTCACGTTCGTCTCGGATCAGCCCGCGGAACATGCCGCCGACGGCGGGGCAGCGCTGGTCCGGTCCCGCAGCGAGGCCGTGCGGACCGCCGCTCACGGCGCGTCCGTCGAGCCCGGCACATCCGCTACCGGGTCTGCCGCCGGTCACGGGGCAGGGGCCGAGCCCGGCCACGACATCGGCGTGCGGCTGGAACGCGGGCTGGGCAGGATTGTGGAGTTGCTGGCACCATGACCGGCGGAACCGTCGGGCGCGCACCGTGTGTCGCAGCCGAATCGTCCCGGCCGGGATTGAGAGGGTAATCTTCCTACAGTGCTTGGAATCAATGGACCGGAGTTCTTACTTCTGCTGATCATCGGCCTTCTGGTGATTGGTCCCAGCAGGCTGCCCGAATACACCCAGAAACTGTCCAACATCGTCAAGGAAGTACGCCGGATGGCGTCCGGGGCCCGGGAGCAGATCAAGGAAGAAGTCGGCATCGACATTGACGACGTCGACTGGAAGAAGTACGACCCCCGGCAGTACGATCCGCGCAGGATCATCAAAGAAGCGCTGCTGGATGACGATACCAAACCGGTCAGCGCCGGCACCCCGGCCGCGGTCGCCACCGTGGCCGCAGCTTCCGCGGCGGAACGCCGCCCGGAGCGGACGGTGGAGCGCCTCGCGGACGGCGAGGCGGCACCCTTCGACTCAGAAGCTACTTAGCTTAGGCTGCAGGCCCAGCGGCTTACCGCTCAGCCCGCGCGGGACAGCGGCGAGCCTCCCGGCGATGTCCAGCAGGGCCAGCGCCGCCGGGGTCTCGGGACGGCCGAGCACGAGGGGAACACCGGCGTCGCCGCCTTCCCGCAACAGGATGTCCAGCGGGATCTGTCCCAGCAGCGGAACGTCGGTGCCCACCGTGGCGGACAGGCGTTCGGCGAGCACCGCGCCGCCGCCGCTTCCGAACAGCTCCATCCGGCCGCCGTCGGGCATTTCCAGGTACGACATGTTTTCCACGACGCCCACGACACTCTGGCCGGTCTGCGTCGCGATGGCGCCGGCCCGCTCGGCCACGTCGGCGGCCGCGGCCTGGGGCGTGGTCACCACGAGGATCCGGGCCTGCGGCAGCAGCTGGGCCACGGAGATGGCGATGTCGCCGGTACCGGGCGGAAGGTCCAGGAAGAGGGCGTCGAGATCGCCGAAGTAGACGTCGGTGAGGAACTGCTCCAGGGCCCGGTGCAGCATCGGCCCGCGCCAGGCGACCGGCTGGTTACCGGTGACGAACATGCCGATCGAGATGACTTTCACCCCGTACGCCACCGGCGGCAGGATCATGTCATCCACCCGGGTGGGGGCCTGCGTGATGCCCATCAGCGCCGGCACGGAGAAGCCGTAGACGTCCGCGTCCACGATCCCCACCCGCAGCCCCTGGGCGGCCAGGGCACAGGCGAGGTTCACCGTGACGGAGGACTTGCCCACGCCGCCCTTGCCGCTCGCGACGGCGTAGACCTTGGTCAGCGAGCCGGGGTCGTTGAACGGGATCCCGCGCTGCCCGCCGGCGCCGCGGAGCTGCTCCTTGAGGGCGTCGCGCTGCGCCTGCGTCATGACTTTCAGATCGACCTCGACGCCGGTGACCCCGGGCACGGCGGACAGCGCCGCCTCGCAGTCGGCCGTGATGGTGCCGCGCAGGGGGCAGCCGGCGATGGTCAGGAGCACCACGATCCGCACCTGGCCGTCGTCGGACACCTCCACGGTGTCCACCATGCCCAGCTCAGTGATGGGACGGCGGAGCTCGGGATCGATCACGGTGGCGAGTGCGGCGTGCACCGCCCGTTCCACGGCGGAGGCCGGGGAGGTGCCCTGGGTGGTGCTGTCCTGGCTGGGGTTCATGCGGTGGCTGCTCAGTTCTCGGGGGAAGCGGTGGGTACCGTGGCGCCGGCGCTGTCCGCACTGGTGCCCGGAAGTGTGTCCGCGCCGGCACTGTCCGCGCCGGTGCCCGGAAAGGTGTCCGGTGCGGTATCGGCGCTGCTGTCCGGCGCGGTGTCGGCCTTCCTGCCCGGTTTGGGATTGCTCTTGCTGCTGGTCTTGACCCGGGGGATCTGCTGGGTCCGGGGGCTGCGCTTGTCGCGGCGTTCCTTCAGCTTTTCCTTGACCTTGTCCCGCGGCGACCCGTGGGCTCCGACGGAGGGATCATGCGTGCGCAGTTCTTCCTGCGCCTCCAGCATCTCCTCGAGCAGGCTGCGAAGTTCGGCACGGACGTAGTCGCGGGTGGCGACTTCCCGCAGCGCGATCCGCAGCGAGGCGAGTTCCCGGGTCAGGTATTCGGTGTCCGAGAGGTTCCGTTCCGCGCGCTGGCGGTCCTGCTGGAGGGAGACGCGGTCACGGTCGTCCTGCCGGTTCTGCGCCAGGAGCAGGAGCGGCGCGGCGTAGGAGGCCTGCAGCGAGAGCATCAGGGTCAGCAGCGTGAAACCCAGGGCCCGCGAGTCGAACTGCCACTCGTCCGGCAAAAAGGTGTTCCAGGCCAGCCAGACGACGACGAACACCGACATGTAGACCAGGAACTGCGGCGTGCCCATGAATCGGGCGAAGCCTTCCGTGGTCTGGCCGAAGGCGTCCGGGTTGGGCCGGAACTTCGGCAGGATCCGCTGGCGGCCGCTCAGGGGTGTATCGAGGCCGCCTTTGTCCGATTTGCTGCCCGCCCGGACGTGGGGGTTCCGTGGTGCGCTGTTATCAGCCAATGCGGCCTCCAAGCTTCCTTATCGGGACATCGTCCTCGTGGGCGCGCCAGTCATCGGGCAGCAGATGATCCAGCACATCGTCAACAGTCACCGCCCCCACAAGCCGACCGTCGCTGTTGACGACGGGGAGCGAGTTGAGGTTGTAGGTGGCCAGCGTGCGGGCCACCTCGCTGATGTGGGCCTGGTCCGACACCGGTTCCAGCGTCTTGTCCACCAGGTTGCCCAGCGGTTCGGGCGGCGGGTAGCGCAGCAGCTGCTGGATGTGGACGACGCCGAGGAAACGGCCGGTGGGCGTCTCCAGCGGGGGCCGGGCGATGAAGATCGACGAGGCCAGGGCGGGGGAGAGTTCCTCGCGGCGCACATGGGCCAGGGCTTCGGCGACGGTGGCTTCCGGGGGCAGGATGACCGGGACCGGGGTCATCAGGCCGCCGGCGGTGTCCTCGTCGTATTCGAGCAGCCGGCGGACGTCTTCGGCGCCCTCGGGTTCCATCAGCTGGAGCAGCTCCTCCGCCTGCGCGCTGGGGAGCTCGGCGAGGAGGTCGGCGGCGTCGTCCGGGTCCATTTCCTCGAGCACGTCCGCGGCCCGGTTCACGTCGAGCGCGGAGAGGATCTCCACCTGGTCGCCTTCGCGCATCTCCTGCAGGACGTCGGCGAGGCGCTCGTCCTGGAGTTCGCTGGCGACCTCGAAGCGGCGCTTGTCGCTCATTTCCTGCAGGGCCTCGGCGAAGTCGGCTGGCTTGAGGTCCTCGTGGGTCGCAACGAACTGGGTGGCGGCCTGGGGCTCGGTGCGGGCGCCCTGCTGCGCGTCGGCCCAGTTGATGATCAGGGTCTCGTTGCGGCGCAGCCTGCTCAGCGGGGACAGGGAGTGGCCGCGGCGGACAAAGAGCTTGCTGACAAACCAGTCGCCCGAGCGGTGTTTGTCCATCGCGATGTCCTCGATGGTTGCGTCCCCGCTGCCGTCGGCGAGTGTGACCCGGCGGTCGAACATTTCGGCCACGACGAGGGTTTCGGCGCCGCGCTGTTCGAAGCGCCGCAGGTTCACCAGCCCGGTGCAGATGATCTGGGTCTGGTCGATCGAGGTGATCCGGGTCATCGGCACGAAGACCCGCTTTTTCCCGGGAACCTCGACGACGATGCCCACCACATGCGGTGCGCCGCGGGTGCCGCGGGACAGCACGACAACGTCGCGCAGCCGGCCCAGACGGTCGCCCAGGGGGTCGAAGACGTCGAGGCCGAGGAGGCGCGCAACAAACACCCGCGATAGATTTGTGCTCACCTGTACAGGCTACCGAGTCCGCTCTCTTTTAGCTGAATTTACAGCCGCTGCCCAGCCGGATAGGTAAGAATGGTCGTATGTCAAACATTTTTGGTGCTCCCAGGGCTGGCGCCCCCAACGGCCCGGACGAGGCCCGCAGTGTCCCCAAGGGCGACACCGTTGGTTCCTACACCTCCTACCTGGATGCCCAGAAGGCGGTGGACTACCTCGCGGACCAGCAATTCCCCGTGCAGATGGTCTCGATCGTCGGTAACGACCTGAAGATGGTGGAACGGGTGACCGGCCGGCTGACCTACCCCCGGGTTGCGCTTTCGGGCGCGCTGAGCGGCATGTGGTTCGGCTTGTTCGTTGGGATCATGCTCTCCTTCTTCTCCACGACGGACGGTGCCTTCTCGATCGTCACGTCGGTGCTCATGGGTGCGGCGTTCTTTATGCTGTTCGGCATCGTCACCTACGCCATGCAGCGGGGGAAACGCGATTTCACCTCCACGAGCCAGGTCGTGGCGACCAACTACGACGTCGTGGTCTCCTTCGAAGCGGCGAACGAGGCGCGGCGGCTGCTGCACCAGCTTCCGATGACCCGGCAGGACGCCTCGGCGTCCGCCGGATCGGCCGGTTACTCCCAGCGCGACTACCAGCATCAGCCGTACCAGCCCGGTCCCGGCCAGGGCGCCCAGCAGCCGGGCCAGGGTCCGCAGCGCCCCGCGGGCTGGAACGACCCTTATGGGCAGCGGGCTCCCGAAGCCGGACAGCAGCAGCCCGGACAGCAGCCGGCAGCAGGTCAGCACGCCGAGCCGGCCCACCAGGCAGAGCCTTCCCGCCAGGGGGCCGCTGATACCGAGCCGGCCGCGGAAGAGTCCGCGAAGCCGGCCGGGTTCGCCTACCCGGACCTGCCGGACGGCCGGCCGCAGTACGGGGTCCGCGTCACCGACGTGCCCAGGCAGGATCCCGGCCAGGGCAACTCCCAGCACTGACCGCAACGCAGAAGGCCTCCGCCTGGAAATGATCCGGGCGGAGGCCTTCTGCGTGTCCGGGCCGTGGCCGGCAGCAGATTACGCCGTCTTGCCGTCGGCTTCCTGGTAGATGCCCGCCATCCAGGACTCGACGTCGTCGGCCTTCCGGGGCAGGGCCGCGCTGAGGTTGACCGGACCGTCGGCGGTCATCAGGATGTCGTCCTCGATGCGGACGCCGATCCCGCGGTACTCCTCGGGGATGGCGAGGTCCTCTTCCTTGAAATACAGCCCGGGTTCGATCGTGAAGACCATGCCGGGGGTCAGCACGCCGTCGAGGTACAGCTCACGCTTGGCCTGGGCGCAGTCGTGCACGTCGAGGCCCAGGTGGTGGCTCGTGCCGTGCGGCATCCAGCGGCGGTGCTGCTGGCCCTCCGCGCTGATGGCTTCCTCGACGGAGACCGGCAGCAGGCCCCACTCGGCCAGCCGTTCCGCCAGCACGGTCGTGGCGGCGGTGTGGATTTCGCGGAACCTGGTGCCGGGCTGCGCGGCGGCAAAACCGGCGTCAGCGGCGTCCAGCACGGCCTCATAGACCTTGCGCTGGATTTCGGAGAACGTGCCGTTGGCCGGAAGGGTGCGGGTGATGTCCGCGGTGTAGAGCGAATCCGCTTCGACCCCGGCGTCGAGCAGCAGCAGCTCGCCGGCGTTGACCTTGCCGGTGTTCCGGGTCCAATGCAGCACGGTGGCGTTGTTGCCGGAGGCCGCGATGGTGTCGTAGCCGAGCTCGTTGCCTTCCTCCCGCGCCCGGGCGAAGAATGCGCCTTCGACGACGCGCTCGCCGCGCTGGTGGGTGAGCGCCCGCGGCAGGGCCTTGACGACCTCCGTGAAGCCCTGCACGGTGGCGGCGACGGCGGTTTTCATCTGCTCGACTTCCCACTCATCCTTGAGCAGGCGCAGCTCGGAGAGGGCCTCGGTGAGCTTCTCGTCGAGCGCGTCCAGGATTTCCAGGTCCAGGTTCTCCGGATCCTTGGCCGTGTTGTAGCGGGCGGTGTCCACGAGGGCATCGAGGTTTTCGTCCACCTTCCGCACCAGGCGGATCGAAATCCCGCCGATTTCGGGGGCGCCGACATTCTTCGTGACCGCCAGTTCGAGTTCGCTGATGTCCGCGGTGTCCAGGCCGAGCCGGGCCTTGAATTCCGCCAGGGTGGGACGGGCACCGATCCAGAATTCGCCGGCGCGGGAGTCGGCGTAGAACTGCTCGGTGTCGCGGCCGGCCAGCGGACGGAAGTACAGCGTGGCGTGGTGGTTGCCGCCGTCGTCGCCCTTGCCTTCCTCCACGGGTTCCAGGATGAGCACGGCGTCGGGTTCGTGGTCCAGGCCCAGTCCGGTGAGGTGCGCGAAGCCGGAGTGCGGGCGGAAGCGGTAGTCGCAGTCGTTCGAGCGGACCTTCAGCGGACCGGCGGGGATGACCAGGCGTTCGCCTTTGAACTGCACTGAAATGGCCCGACGGCGGCCCGCTGCGTGGCCGGCGACGGTGTCGCGTTCCGGCAGTTGCTCGCGGGACGGGGCCCAGTTGCTGGCCATAAACGCCTTGAAGGCGGCGGAGGTGGGACGCTGTGAGCGGTTGTTGACGCGCTCGTCGAGGGGCTGGGAAGCGGAGACTTGGGTGTTATCTGCATCGTTCACCGTCCCATAGTCTCACCAGCGCGGCGGCTTAGGCCAACAGGCCGGCGGGCCCATCCCGGGGCGCCGTGGCGGCGATCTACTAGGCTGGTGGAGTGAGGATCGACCTGCATGCCCACTCAAATGTTTCCGACGGCACCCAAGCGCCCGGCGCGGTGATGGCCTCTGCCGCGGAGGCGGGGCTGGACGTCATCGCCCTGACCGACCACGACTCCACCGACGGCTGGGCCGAGGCCGCCCACGCTGCCCGGGGGCACGGCGTGGCACTGGTTCCCGGGATGGAGATTTCCTGCCGGACGTCGGAGGGCATCAGCGTCCACCTCCTCTGCTACCTGCATGACCCGGCGCACGCCGGGCTGCTGGAGGAAATCACCAAGGCCAAGGACGCCCGCTTCACCCGGGCCGAGCGGATGGTCAGCCTGCTCGCGGAGGACTATCCGCTGAGCTGGGACGATGTCATCCACCACGTGGCGCCGGGCGCCACCCTGGGCCGGCCGCACATCGCCGACGCACTCGTGGCCGCAGGCGTGGTCGCGGACCGTACCGAGGCGTTCGAATCAATCCTGACCTCGCGATCCCGCTACTTCGTGCAGCACTACGCGCCGGACCCGGCGTTCGCCGTCGAACTCGTCCGGGACGCCGGCGGGGTGCCGGTGTTCGCGCATCCGGTGGCGTCCGCCCGCGGCCGGACCGTGGGGGAACGCATCTACCAGGAAATGATCGACGCCGGGCTGGCCGGGCTGGAGATCAACCACCGGGACAACCCCGAGGAGGGCAGGGCGTTCCTGCGCAAACTCGCGGCCCGGCACGGGCTGCTGGTCACGGGGTCCTCCGACTACCACGGGGCGGGTAAACCGAACCGGCTGGGCGAGAACCTGACCTCGCCGGAGGTTTTTGCCAGGATCGAGGAACTGGGAACCGGAACACCAGTGGTGCGCTGATCCCCGTCCCACCCAACTGACTGGCAGCAGGGGCCGTTTTGGGCGCTCAGAACGGCCCCTGCTGCGAGTCAGTTGGGATGCGCCTCAGTTGCCCGGGAAGACGCTGAACTCGGCGTGGGCCGCCAGCCGCTTGGCCATCACGTCGATGGCCGGCTGGTTCTGGTCCACACAGACGAACTTCCGGTCGAGCTTCGCGGCGACGGCGCCGAGCGTTCCGGAGCCGGCGAAAAAGTCCAGGCACCAGTCGCCGGGGCGGCTGGAGGCCGCCACCACGCGGCGGATCAGCCCTTCGGGCTTCTGCGTCGGGTAACCGGTCTTTTCCTTGCCGGTGGGGGAGACAATGGTGTGCCACCACACGTCGGTGGGCAGCTTGCCGAGCTCGCGTTTGGCCGGCGTCACGAGTCCGGGGGCCATGTACGGTTCCCGATCCACTTCGGCGCTGTCGAAGTGGTATTTCGTGGGGTTCTTGACGTACACGAGGATGTTGTCGTGCTTGGTGGGCCAGCGGTATTTGGCGCGGGCGCCGTAGTCGTAGGCCCAGATGATCTCGTTCAGGAAGCACTCGCGGCCGAAGATGGCGTCGAGCATGACCTTGGCGTAGTGCACCTCGCGGTAGTCCAGGTGCAGGTACAGGGTGCCGTCGTCGGCGAGCAGCCGCCAGGCCTCGACGAGGCGCGGCTCCAGGAAGGTCCAGTAGTCGCTGAACGCGTCGTCGTACTTGTGCAGCGCGCCCTTGATCGTGTCGTAGGAGCGGCCCTTGAACCCGACCCGGTCGCCGTCGCCGCCGGCGTTGAGCACCATCCTGGTTTCCTGGCGCTTCTGGACCCGGCCGGTGTTGAAGGGCGGATCCACGTAAATGAGTGTGAAGGCGCCGTCCGGCAGCGTCGGGAGGTACGCCGCGTTGTCCGCGTGTACCACCAGGTTGCTGCCGTCCGGCGCCCAGACGGTGTCAGTCATGAGGGGGTTTAGGCCTCGGTGCTGCCTGCCGGTGCCCCGGCCTGTGCCTCGCCTGCAACCACTTCGCCGTTGCGGCGGCGGGTGCGGGTGCGCCGGCGTGCGCGGGTGGCGCGGTCGACCTCGGTCGGCGCGCTGGCGACGGACCTGGCCGGTGCCTCGGCGGCCGGGCCGGTGCTGGCTTCCGCCTCAGCCGGACGACGACGGCGGTCGCCGGAGCGTCCGCTGTCCTTGCCGGCGCTGGCGCCGCCGCTGCGGCGGGTCTCGCGGCTGCCGCCGGTGGTACGGCCGCCGTCGCGACCGCCACCCGTGGCGCCGCCGCTGCGGGCGCTGTCGCGTCCGCCGGTGCCCTGTCCTGTGCGGGGGGCGTTCTTCTTGCCCGTCTCGCCCAGATCCTCCAGGACCTCGGCGTCGACGCCGGCCAGCACACGCTTGTCGCGGGGCAGGCGGCCCTTGGTGCCCGCGGGGATGTCGAGCTCCTCGAAAAGGTGCGGCGAGGAGGAGTAGGTTTCCACCGGCTCCGGGACGCTCAGGCCCAGGGCCTTGTTGATCAGGCCCCAGCGGGGCATGTCGTCCCAGTCAACGAAGGTCACGGCCGTGCCCTTGTTGCCTGCGCGGCCGGTGCGGCCCACGCGGTGCAGGTAGATCTTTTCGTCTTCCACGCACTGGTAGTTGATGACGTGGGTGACGTCGTCGACGTCGATGCCGCGGGCGGCGACGTCGGTGGCGACGAGGACGTCGACCTTGTTGTTGCGGAAGGCGCGCAGGGCCTGCTCACGGGCGCCCTGGCCGAGGTCGCCGTGGATGGCGGCGGCGGCGAAGCCGCGGTCCACGAGTTCTTCGGCAACTTTGGCCGCGGTGCGCTTGGTCTTGGTGAAAATGATGGTGCGGCCGCGGCCGCGGGCCTGCAGGATGCGGGCGACGACCTCGATCTTGTCCATGCTGTGGGCACGGTAGATCAGCTGGCGGATGTCGCGCTTGGTGAGGCCCTCGTCGTCCGGGTCGGCGGCGCGGATGTGGGTCGGCTTCGTCATATAGCGGCGGGCCATGGCGACGACCGGGCCGGGCATGGTGGCCGAGAACAGCAGGGTCTGGCGGACGGCGGGGGTGCCGGCGATGAGGGTTTCGACGTCGGGCAGGAAGCCGAGGTCCAGCATTTCGTCGGCTTCGTCAAGGATGACCATTTTGACGTTCTTCAGCACGAGGTGCTTCTGCTTGTACAGGTCGATGAGGCGGCCGGGGGTACCGACAACAACCTCGACGCCCTTCTGCAGGGCCTCGATCTGCGGCTCGTAGGCACGGCCGCCGTAGATCGTGGTGATGCGGGCGTTGCGCTTGCGGGCGGCGTTCTGCAGGTCATTGGCGACCTGGACGGCCAGTTCGCGCGTCGGCACGATTACAAGGGCCTGCGGGGCGCCGGGAGCCGGGAGCAAGGCATACCCCGCATCGTCCGGTCCAACGACGCGCTGCAGCGCCGGGATACCGAAGCCGAGGGTCTTGCCGGTGCCCGTCTTGGCCTGGCCGATGATGTCGTGACCGCTCAGGGCGACCGGCAGGGTCATGGCCTGGATCGGGAAGGGGTGGGTGATGCCGGCGTCGGCCAGCGACTCCACGATGTCGGCGCGGACGTTGAAGTCGGCGAAGGTTTTCTCGGCAATCTCGTGCGGCTTCTCGTCCGAGATAATGGTCTCTTCCGGCTCGAGCGTTTCCGTTCCGGATTCGTCGGTCAGAAGCTGGTGCGTGTGCAATTCACTCACGGGGGAGTTTCCTTATTCATTTTGGGCTGCGCTGCTTGCTCAACGGGGCCGGCCGGGTGGCCGTTCCGGAGCACGCTCAGGCGCGCAAGCAAATCCAGTGGAAGCCGATCGCGGGCTATCTAAATGCTGGCACTGGGGACCAGCGGGTCTATCTCAAGATCGCGTAGGGGCGGGCTTGTTGAATTCGAAAATCAAGGAAATCAACGACCGGGCATCCATATCTACCTTCCCAGTCTAGCTGTATGCGGCCCGGAACCTCGACGGTGACCGCAGACGGCGCGCGGGAACCCTGCCGATTGGCTCAGCCCACCAGCTCCAGACGGACCTCACGGGTGGCGATGTCGGAAGAGAGAACCCGGACCCGGACCTCGGTGCCGGGTTCGAGTTCGCCGGGGCAGCGGGCCGTCACCGCGGGCTCGGCGATCTGCACGATCCCGGAAGGCCCGCTTCCGTTGCCCGGCCTGGCGCCGCCGTTGCCGTTCCGGCCGTTCTTGCCGGGTTTGGAGCCGGAGATCACGACGGCGTCGAACTCCTGGCCGACGTGGTTGACCAGCAGCGCTGCCTCGACGGTGTCGAGCGCGAGGCGCTCCAGCTTGGCGGCCAGCTGGTCCGACGCGGCCATGATCGAGGGAAGGGACGGCAGCGCGGCGCGGGCCCAGTCGGGCACAGCCGTGCCGTTGCTCAGCGCCTCGCAGATGACCAGGACAAAACGGTCGATGAGCCGGCGCAGCGGGGCCGTGGAATGGGCGTAGGCGGCGCCGATGGCGGCCTGGACGGCGGCCCCGGGAACCGTTCCGTCGAAGGGTGTGTAGCCGGCTCCGCGGAACAGCATGCCGGCCGAGTGCACGATCGCCAGCTGCCGGGGGTCCGTGGGGTCAAGGGTGCGCAGGTATTCGCCGTAGCTCATCGCGCCGTCCCAGGGCTTGCCCAGAGCCCTGGTCTGGCGGTGGAAATGTCCGAGTGAGGCTTCATCCGGCGGCGGCATGGTGCGCAGGATGCCGACCTTGCCCGCCAGCATGATTCCCGCGGCGGCCATCCCCGTCATCAAGGAGATCTGGGCGTTCCAGTCCTCCACAGGCAGCGGCGGTGCAGCGACAATCCGGTAGCCGCCGTCGGGCAGCTGTTCGATTTCCTGCTCCGGCATGTTCAGGCTGGCCCCGCCGCGGAGGCGTTCCAGCTCCACCCGCTTCATCCCGACTTCCCGGAGCAGCTGGAGGACGGGTGCGGCGGTGCCGGCGTCGAGCTCGGCCTGCACACCGCGGTAGCTGAGCTTGGCCCGGCTGCGGACGGTCGCACGGCGGACCAGCACCGCGGACACCTCGGCGGCGGCGTCCAACTCGAACTCCCAGACAAAGGCGGCGCACAGCTGCCCGGCCAGCAGGCTTCCGGCTTCTTCGCTGATGACTTCCGGATGCAGCGGAATCCGGCCGTTCGGGGTGTAGAAGGTCTGCCCGCGGCGGCGCGTCTCGGCGTCGAGCGCCCCGCCGGGGGCCACAAAGGAGGGGACGTCGGCGATCGCGTAGAAGACCTTGTAGCCCTCGCCGGAACGGTCGATGAAAAGGGCCTGGTCCAGGTCGGTGGAGGACGCCGGATCGATGGTCACGAACTCGATATGGGTGAAATCCAGCTCCGGCAGCTCGTGCCCGGCGACTGCCTCCTTGGCCTCCCGGAGCGCGTCCTCGGGGAAGGGCCCCGGCAGTTCCAGCGTCGTGCGCAGCGCGTTGAGGGCCTCGGCAAGCTGGTTCTTCTGCTGGTGGACGCTCGGGGTCAGGCGATGATGGGACACGAAAATCAGATTAGCTTCATTTGCGCCATTAGTCTTGGATCATGAGCACATCGCCGGCTGATCCCGCCAGTTACTACAGCTTCCTCAGGGATCTGCTGGGCGTGATCGCCTATGGCGAGCTGTCCGCGTTCGAGCGGCTCTCTTCCGACGCACGGTATTCCCCCACGCTGCACGACCGTGCGGTGCTGGGCCGGCTCGCCGTGATCGAGTTCCGGCACTACGAGCTCGTGAGCGCCAAACTCGACGCCATGGACCAGGACGTTGAGGCTGCCATGCTGCCGTTCCAGCCGTCCGTGGACCACTTCCACGAACGCACCCGCCCCGCGGACTGGTACGAATCCCTCATGAAGGCGTACGTGATCGACACCGTGTCCGCCGACTTCTACCGCGCCATTTCCCGCTACGTCGATGCCGGGACCCGGGCCCTGGTGGAGCAGGTCCAGGCCGATGAGGGGGCCACCGCGGTGCTCCGCGATCGGCTCAGGACGGCCCTTGCCGACGACCCGCGGCTGGCCTCGCGGCTGGCGCTGTGGGCCAGGCGCCTGCTCGGGGAGGCCCTGACCCAGGCGCAGCGGGTGAGTTTTGAGCACTCGTTCGTCGGCGGCCTGATCGGCGCGGATGAGGAACG
The DNA here is from genome assembly GCF_031456935.1 of Arthrobacter ginsengisoli. Lineage (NCBI taxonomy): Bacteria > Bacillati > Actinomycetota > Actinomycetes > Micrococcales > Micrococcaceae > Arthrobacter > Arthrobacter ginsengisoli. Next base: position 186,908 of record NZ_JAVDVQ010000005.1, read on the forward strand.
GTCCGAGGAGCTTGTCCGCGGGATGATGGCGGAAGTGGCGGCGAACCATTCACGCCGGATGACAGAACTCGGTTTGACCGGCTGAGTCGGGGGACCGGGCTCAGTTCCCCGCGGCGTCGAGTGCCGCGAGCAGGGCTCTGGCGGCGCCGGCCGGATCGTCGGCCTCCGTGATGGCGCGGACCACCACGATCCGGCGCGCCCCGGCGTCCACCACCTGCTCCACATTTCCGAGGTCGATGCCCCCGATCGCGAACCACGGCACCACGTCCGCCCCGGCACCGTCCCGGTCCGCGGCCCGGCGGATCGCGTCCGCCGCGTGGCGCACCAGTCCGAGCCCGACGGCGGCGCGGCCCGGCTTCGTCGGAGTGGCCCAGACCGGTCCGACACAGAAGTAGTCCAGGCCGTTGCGGCCGGGGGACGCGGCGATGGCTGCGTCCACCTGCTCCGGGCTGTGGGTGGACAGCCCGATCACGGCGTCCTGGCCGAGGAATTTCCGGGCGGCTCCGAGGGGGATGTCCTTTTGCCCGATGTGGAACACCGGAGCGCCCGAGAACGAGGCGAGGTCCGCCCGGTCGTTGACGGCCCAGAGCCGGTCATGGCGCCGGGCCGCCTGTTCCAGGACTGCCAGGTACGCCAGTTCCTCGGCCGCTTCCAGTGACTTGTCGCGCAGCTGGATGATGTCGACGCCGCCGGCAAATGCCGCGTCCACGAAGTCGGCGAAGTCCCCGCGGTCCTGGCGGGCATCGGTGCAAAGGTAAAGGCGGGCAGTGGTGTGGAGGGCATCCGGGCTCATGGGTCCAGCCTAGTTCCTCTAAACTGGGCAAGTACCGCGGGAGCCCGCCGCGTCCGTCCACGCCCTTGGCGTCCGGCACCGGCTGGCTGAGAGGGCATCAGAGCCGACCGCTTGACCTGATCCGGTTAGTACCGGCGTAGGGAAGGAATCCTTTTGGACGAGACCTCCGCCCGCGGCGTGGCCGCGGGCACCGACGCAGCGGCAGCTGCAGCCGCTGATGACGCCGCAGCCGGCCCATGTTACGACGTCGCCGTGATCGGCGGCGGCGTCATCGGCCACGGGATCGCCTGGGCCGCGCGCCGCTCGGGCCGATCGGTCGCCCTGATCGACGACGCCCCCGGAAGCGGCGCCAGCTGGGCCGCCGCCGGCATGCTCGCCCCGGTGAGTGAACTTCACTACCAGGAGGAGGCCCTCCTGGAGCTCATGCTGGAGTCCTCCCGCCTCTGGCCGGCCTTCGCAGCCGGACTGGAGCCCGGCGGGGCCCCGGGAACGGACACCGGCGCTGTCGATGGCCCCGGCACGGGATACCTCACGACGCCGACCCTCGCCGTGGGGGCCGACGCGGCGGACCGCCGGGCGCTCACGGACCTGCGCACCGTCCAGCAGTCGTACGGCCTGGCCGTCGAGCCGCTGACGGTCCGGGCGGCTCGCGGCCGGGAGCCACTGCTGAGCCCGGGCATCTCCTGTGCCTTCGACATTCCCGCCGACCACCAGGTGGACCCGCGCCGGCTGCTCGCCCGGATCGGGGAACTCCTGGCCGCGGACACTCAGTCCCACACCATTAACAGGCGGGCCGCCGGGCTGCTCCGGGAGGACGGGCGGGTGGCTGGCGCCAGTCTCGCCGGCGGCGGCTCCGTCCGGGCCCGCGAGACGATTGTCGCCAACGGCCTCGGCGCCGCCGAGCTCGACGGCCTGCCGGAGGGGCTCCGGCTGCCGCTGCGGCCGGTCCACGGGGACATCCTCCGGCTCCGCGTGCCGGAGAAACTGCGGCCGCTGCTGACCGCAACGGTGCGGGGACTCGTCCGCGGCGTGCCGGTTTACATCGTTCCCCGGCAGGACGGCACGGTCGTGATCGGCGCCACCGCGCGGGAGGACGATCTCGGTGGCGGCAGCCGGGCATCGGCCCCGGCCGGCGGGGCCGTGTCCGCCGGCGGCGTCTACCAGCTGTTGCGCGACGCCCAGCAGCTGGTCCCCGCGGTCGCCGAACTGGAACTGCTCGAAGCCACCGCCCGGGCCCGGCCGGGGACCCCGGACAACGCGCCGCTGCTGGGCCGCGTGGCGGACCAGCGCAGCCATGGGGACGTTGCGGGGCTGATCATCGCCACAGGGTTTTTCCGGCACGGAATCCTGCTCACGCCCGCCGCCGCGGAGATCTGCCGGCAGCTGCTGGACGGCGTCGCGGACCCCCGCTGGGCGCGCTTCCGGCCGGACAGATTCGCTGCCGGTCCCCGTGCCGCAGGCACCGGGGGCAGCAGCACCAGGAGCAACAACACCACGAACAACGGCGCGCCGGCCGCCGGACCGCGGAGCACGCCATCCCGGAACACCCCTTCCACCCCCGAGCACAGCAAGGAAACGCTATGAATATCACCCTCAACGGAACCGGGCGCACGCTCGCCGACGGCGCCTCCGTGGGCACCCTGGTCAGCCAGGTCACCGGCCGGCCGCTGGCCCCGAACGGCCAGTCTGCCGACGGCATCAAACTCGGGGTCGCGGTGGCCCGCAACGCTGAAGTGGTTCCCCGCAGCCAGTGGCACGGCACCGCGCTCGCCGACGGCGACGACATCGAACTCGTCACGGCGGTGCAGGGAGGATGAGCAGCATGGCGAACGCCACAGCGTCGGCCCCGGAAGCTTCCCCCGCGGCAGCGGACCCGTTCACCGTCGACGGCGTGCAGCTCGGGTCGCGCCTGATCATGGGCACCGGCGGGGCGCCGAGCCTGGACGGGCTGGCGGCCGCGCTGCTGGCGTCCGGCACGGAACTGACCACGGTGGCGATGCGACGCTACTCGCCGGCGGAGGCCGGGTCGCTGTTCCAGCTGCTGCTGGAGAACAATATCCGGGTGCTGCCCAACACCGCGGGCTGCTTCACCGCCAAGGACGCCGTGCTGACTGCCGAGCTGGCCCGCGAAGCCCTCGAAACAGACTGGGTGAAGCTGGAAGTGATCGCAGACGAGACCACCCTGCTGCCGGATGCGGTGGAACTCGTCGAGGCCACGGAGCAGCTCGTCGGCCGCGGATTCAAGGTCTTCGCCTACACCAATGACGACCCGGTGCTGGCCCTGCGGCTCGAGAACCTGGGCGCCGCCGCGGTGATGCCGCTGGGAGCGCCGATCGGCACGGGGCTGGGCATCCTGAACCCGCACAACATCGAACTGATCGTCTCGCGTGCCTCGGTGCCCGTGGTCCTCGACGCCGGGATTGGCACCGCCTCCGACGCGGCCCTGGCCATGGAGCTTGGCTGTGACGCGGTGCTGCTGGCCACCGCCGTAACCCGGGCGCAGCATCCGGTGCTGATGGGGGAGGCCTTCAAGCACGCGGTGATCGCCGGTAGGCTGGCAAAGAGGGCCGGCAGGATCCCTCGCCGGGAGCATGCGCTGGCCTCCTCGGCTATGGAGGGCCGGGCCGAATTCCTTTAGGCAAAGGAGCCTGCCATGGCAGCCACGGAGGACATCCTCAACGAGGGCGAGGTCGAAGCGGCCCTGACCGGGCTGCCGGACTGGCGATACCAGTCCGGCGGTCTCGTCACGGTCTATAAAGTGCCGACGGCGGCCGCGGCGCTGGAACTGATCGCCGCCGTCGGACGCCTGGCCGAAGAACAACACCACCACCCGGATCTGGACTGGCGCTACAACCGGGTCTTCCTCCGGTACAGCTCCCACGACGCCGGGGGCGCCGTCACGCGGCGGGACGTCGCGGCCGCAACGGCCGCCGGCGCAGCCGCAGCGCGGATCGGCGCCACCGCCGAGCCCGGCCGGTCCCGGACCGGCTAGTAGCGCAGGATGGCGGTGAGCCGGGCGGTGTCGCGCCGGGTGCGGGTCTTGCCCAGGTAAAGCACCGCCGCCACGGCGGCGGCGGTGCCGAGGACCATGGGCAGCACCCACGGAATCCAGGTCAGCCCGGGCTGGTAGCCCAGCCCTGCCGCGATGAAGATGATCCAGCTCAGCATTCCGACGGCCAGTGATATCCCCGCCGGCACCGCGATGCCGTATTTGGCGTGCCGCTTGTCATTGGCCCAGACCACAAAGCCCGCGGCCACGGTCACCAGGGCAACCACAATCAGGGAAAGCATGTTCGGACTCCTCGCCGGTCGGGGGACCGGTGCGGCCCGAAGGCCGGCACCGGGTAAGGGCTAGAGCGCGCCGAAACCGACGCGGCGGGCTTCCTGGGCGCCGATTTCAACATAGCCCAGCACGTTTGCGGGAATGATGATCAGGCGGCCCTTTTCGTCCGTTAGGCGCAGCTCCGTTCCCTTCGTGATGGATTCGCCGACCACCTTGGCCACGGCGTCGGCGTCCTGGGCCGATTCCAGGACAATTTCGCGGCCGATGTTCTGTATGCCGATCTTTACTTCCACTGCAAGGCCTCCCAGCCAATCAAAGTTCTCTTGGGTGTCATGTCTATTTGTAGTCTAGGTTTCCTTGGGGAAGCGGGAGATTCCGCGCCAAGCTAAACGGTAGATCAGATCGCTGGCCACATCGAGGTCAAGATTGCCGTCGGTTTCCAGCCAGTACCGGGCGCTGACCTGGGCCATTCCCGCGAGTCCGCGGCCCAGCAGCTGGGACTCCAGCTCGGGCAGCTTCGTGTCCTCCGCGATGACCCGGGCGACGGCGTTGGCGAAGGTCTTGTTGAAGGCCTCCAGCCGGGCGCTGACGTCGGCGTCGTTGACGAGGTCGGACTCGAAGACAAGGCGGTGGGCCTGGTCGTCGCTGGCGATGAAGCGGAAGTAGGCGCGCATGACGGCCTGGACGCGCTCATCGTTGTCCGTGGTGGAGTTGAGGGCACCCAGCAGCAGCGCGATCAGTTTGCTCAGCTCGTTGTCCAGCAGGGCCAGGTACAGCTCGCGTTTGGACGGGAAGTGCTGGTACAGCACGGGCTTGCTCACGTGCGCCGTCTCGGCGATTTCGTCCATCGCGGCCCCGTGGTAGCCGTTGGCAACGAAGACTTCCTGGGCCGCTGCGAGCAGTTGCGCCCGGCGTTCATCGCGGGGCAGCCGCGCCGAGCGCTGCCCGCTTCGTGCGGGCACCTCCGTCGCCTTTCCGGCATTTCCCCGCTCAACCGGTGCCTGATGAACCACTGTGGGCCTTCTTTCGCTTGCTGTTACGTCCACTTTACGTGCCGGTAATATGACCTGGCGGCATCTTCGGGCATAGATTGAAGTATGGCTTCCAAGTTCCCTCCCAACTCAGCCCCTGCAACCCCGGAAAATGCGACCGCGGCGCCCGGGCCGCTGGTGGAGCCGGCCGACGGCTTGAGCCCGGATGAGGTGGAACGCTACTCCCGGCACCTGATCATCCCGGAAATCGGGGCGATCGGGCAGCGCCGCCTGAAGAACGCCAGGGTCCTCGTGATCGGAGCCGGCGGCCTCGGCTCTCCGGCGCTGCTGTACCTGGCCGCCGCGGGCGTGGGCAAGCTGGGAATCATCGACGACGACACGGTGGACCTGAGCAACCTCCAGCGTCAGGTCATCCACGGCGTCGCGGACGTGGGCCGGCCCAAGATCGAGTCCGCCCGCGATGCCATAGCCGCCCTGAACCCGCTGGTGGACGTCCGGCTGCACCAGGTCCGGCTGGACGCCTCCAACGCCCTGGAACTCTTTGCCGGCTACGACCTGATCCTCGACGGCGCCGACAACTTCGCCACGCGGTATCTCGTGAACGATGCCGCGGCGATCCTGGGCAAGCCCTACGTCTGGGGTTCGATCTTCCGCTTCGACGGGCAGGTCAGCGTCTTCTGGGAAAAGCACGGACCGACCTACCGGGACCTGTACCCGGAAGCCCCGCCGGCAGGATCTGTTCCCTCCTGCGGGGAAGGGGGAGTGTTCGGGATGCTCTGTGCCGCTGTCGGCGCGCTCATGGTGACGGAGGCCGTGAAGCTGATCACCGGCGTCGGCCGCTCACTGCTGGGCCGCGTGGCGCTCTTCGACGCCCTCGGCGGGACCTGGCGGGAAATCCGTGTCTCCCGCGATCCCGAGGCGGAGCGGATCACGGAGCTGACCGACTACGAGGCTTTTTGCGGCATCACCCCCACCACGGACGCCGGGACCGAACATACCGTGACGGCTACCCAGCTGGCCACGATGCTGGCCTCCCGCACGGCCGGGCTCAAGGACTTCCACCTCGTCGATGTCCGGGAGCCCGGGGAGCACGAAATCGTCCGGATCGACGGGTCGGAGCTGATCCCGCAGGGCCGGATCCTGGCCGGCGAAGCGTGGCAGGAGCTGCCGCAGGACATGGACATCGTGTTCCACTGCAAGGCCGGAACGCGTTCCGCGGCCGTCCTCGCCGCCGCCAGGGCAGCCGGTTATGAACGCGTCAGCCACCTCGACGGCGGAATCCTGGCCTGGGTGCGCGACGTCGAGCCCGGCAAACCGGTCTACTGACCGGATGAGCCTGAAGTAAACCTGCTGCGCAAAGGCCGGTGACATGAGCGATGACGCGAGCGTGACCCCGCAGCACAAGATCGGTTCCGGCTTCGGCCGGGACTCAACGGCGGCGGAGGTTTTGGCGGGGATCGACCTGCGGGGGAAAACCGCCATCGTCACCGGCGGCTACTCCGGTCTGGGACTGGAAACCGTCCGGGCGCTGGCATCATCCGGCGCCGTGGTGGTGGTGCCGGCCCGGCGGCCCGCACAGGCCCGCGAAGTGCTTGCGGCGGCGGGAATCCCTTTCGGGACAGCCGACGGCGAGGTGAGCGTCGGCGCGCTCGATCTGGCAGACCAGTCCAGCGTGAAAGAGTTCGCAGCGACGTTCCTGGGCTCTGCGGAAACCGGCGGGGTTCGTGGCCTGGACATTCTGATCAACAACGCCGCGATCATGGCCAGCCCTAAACGCCGCGTGGGTCCCGGGTGGGAGTCGCAGTTCGTCACAAACCACCTGGGACATTTTGCCCTCACCAACCTGCTCTGGCCCGCGCTGGCTGCCGGCTCCGGGGCCCGGGTGGTGTCGCTGTCTTCCACCGGGCACAAGCTCTCGCCGATCCGCTTCGATGACATCAACTTCGAGACCGGCTATGACAAGTGGCGCGCGTACGGGCAGGCCAAAACGGCGAACTCCTTGTTTGCCGTGCAGCTTGACCTACTCGGCAGGGACTTGGGGGTGCGTGCCTTCGCGGTGCACCCGGGCGGCATCATGACGGAACTTCAGCGCCACCTGCCGCGGGAAGAAATGATCACCGCCGGCTGGATGGATGAGGAGGGCAGGGTCGACGCACGGTTCAAGACCCCCGCCCAGGGGGCGGCGACGTCTGTGTGGGCGGCGACCTCTCCGGCGCTTGAGGGCATGGGGGGCGTCTACTGTGAGGACTGCGACATCGCGGACCCCACCGTGGCGGGATCGCCGGAGGCTCGGATCCGCGGTGTGGACGCCCATGCGGTGGACCGGGCTGACGCCGCCAGGCTCTGGGCGCTGTCTGCCGACCTGACGGGGATCAACGCCTTCGGCAGCTAGGGCCGTGTGTCATCACCTTGGTCGGAATTCCGCGCTGGAACGGGACGGGACTTAGCCGGTCAGGCGTAGTGCAGCAGGAAGTGTTCCAGGATGCTGGCTTCGAGGGGTTCTTGCCAGCCAGGATCGTCCACCTTTGCGGCGGGCACTGCGTGCCCGGGCGTGAGCAGGTGCCAGTCCGGGAAGGGATCCGGGGGAAGTTCCTGTTCCTGTTTCTGTTCCGGATCCTGGCCGGGGTCCGGGGGGAGGCCGCGGTCCGGGGCTGCGTCCATGTGCGCGTCGGGGTTCGGGTCCGGGTATGTTTCCAGGAGGCCGGGTGGCCAGTGGGGTGGTTCCCAGTCCTGCTGTTCGCTGGGGTAGTGCCGGCCGGACGGGGAGGTCCAGCCGGGCGGGGCGTTTTTGCTGGCCCCGGCCGGTGTCCAGGTTGAGCTGTGTTTGAGCCGGTGGTGCTTGGGGCAGGGTTGGCCGAGGTTGGTGATGCCGGTGGTGCCGCCGTGGGCCCAGGCCAGGAGGTGGTCGGCGTCGTTGTCCAGGGAGTGGTTGTTGCAGCCGGGGAAGGGGCATCGGCCGTCGCGGAGCTGGAGCCAGTGCCGCTGGGCTGTGGTGAGGCGGTAGCTGGTCCGGCCGATTTCCAGCGGGGCCCCGTCCCGCGGGTCGGTCAGGACCCGGTAGAAGGACCCGGCGCCGCCGGCGGTGAGGCGGCGGGCCATCGAGGGCGGGATCGGCCCGTACCCGTCCAGGGTGGCCGGTTCCTCCCCGGCGCCCAGCAGCGACAGGACCGGGACGGTGACCAGGACCTGCGCCCGCGGCGACGGCACACCCCCGCCCACGCCCTCTCCATCAGTGCCGGTGGTGAGGAGCCAGGTCGCGGCGGCATCGGCGCGGAGCTGGGTCAGGGTGCGGGCCTCGGTGGGGCCCTGCAGGGCGCGGGCGGCCGCGGTGGTCCGGTCCCAGATCCCGGCGGCGGTGTCGGCCGGCAGGTAGGCGGAGAACCAGGCCATCCCGTCCCGGTCCGGGCGGTATTCGACCCGCCGGTCCGCGGCACTCTTGGTGTGGCGGGTTTCGATGCTGACCGGGTGGTGGCGTTCGCGCCAGGCGCGGGCCTTGGCGCGGAACCGTCCCGGGACGAGGTCCCCGGCCGGGCACCCGCGGGCCGGGTCCGGTGCTGCGGGGTCCAGGAAGTGCGCCTCGAGCGCGGCCGCCCCGGCCGGGTCCAGGCCCGTGGTTTCGGCCACGAGGATCCGGGCGTGGGCCCAGGAGATCGTCCCGGCCGTCAGCGCCGCGAGGGTCAGCGGCAGGCCCTGCGTGAGGTCCTGGCAGTCGGACAGGAACGCGCCGGCGGTCTGTTCGCTGACGGTCAGGACGCACGCGACTTCGGCCCTCACGGCCATTTCCTGGCAGGTCGCGTCGTGCGGTGACAAGGCCGGGGGCGCCAGGGCTTCGGTGGCCTGCAGGTAGCCGGCGGCCAGCGTGACTTTCAGCGCCGCGGTGCTGGCATCCAGCCGGGCCGCCAGGGCCATGCCGTCCAGGCAACCATCCGCCAGCACCCGCAACGGATCAGTGTGCTCCGCGCCGGACGGATCAGCCGGGTCCGAGCTGGAAAGTTCAGTAGGGTCGGCGCCGGACGGATCGGCATGGTCCGCGGCGGCGTCGGCGAAGGCGGTCAGCGCGGCAGCGGACGCGGCGACGGCCGCCAGGGCCTCCCTGCACTCCGCACTCCACGCTGTGCTTTCCATAAACCCAGTAAAACAGGTGGCTCCGACAACTTAGGGCCCAGCGGCGGCGCCGTCGTCGACTGCCGTCGAACCGGCCGCCTGCACCCGCGGCGCTTACCCTGCACCCATGAGCAGCAGGACCTTCAGGGGAAGTTCCGTCCGGCGGGAAGCGCTGTCTACGCGGTTTCCCGCACACCGTCCGCTGCGGGACGTTCCTCGTGCGCCACCGGGCATCCGGCGTCGGGGGTTTTTGCCGCCGGCGGTTCGACCGTGATGCCGTACAGCGCCTCCAGGGCAGCCACATAGTCTTCCTGCTGGCCGTTGGCGGCCAGCTCGCGGGCCCGGACCGTGGGGACGTGCAGCAGCTGCTTGACCATCCGGCGGAGCGCGAATTCAACTTCCTCGGCCGCGGCGGTGCAGCCGTGCCGGGCCCGGACCTTTTCCATTTCCGCGTCGAGCACATTCATGGTGTGCCGGCGCAGGGCGACGATTGCCGAGTCCACCGAGCGGGCCTCGCGTTCCTGCTCGAAGGCGCTGGCCGCACCGGACACAATGCTGCTGGCCTGGGCCAGCGATTCGGCCTGTTCCTGCGGGGCCGCCAGCCGGACCGATTCCAGCGTGAGCAGTTCGACGCCGTCGAGTCCTCCAACGGCGGGATCAAAATCATGGGTGAGGGCCAGGTCGATGGCGATCAGGGGCTGGGCTGAGTCCGCCCGGACCTTGGCCAGTTCGGCGGCCTCGACACGGGTGTCCGCGCCGCTGCAGCCGATCATCACGTCGGCAGCGGCGACGGCGGCCGCAAGGCTTTCGCCGTCCAGCGCGGTCCCGCCACGGGTGGCGACGAAACCGGCGGCGCGGCCGGAGGACGAGTAGACGGAGACGTCCGTGCAGCCGCGTTCGCGCAGCAGCGACATGGTGGCGCCGGCGTAGGCGCCGGTGCCGAACACCACGACCTTCTTGGTGGACCAGTCGGGATCCTCGGAGAGCTCCGTTGCGAGGTCCAGGGCAACAGAGACGACGGAGAGGCCGCGGGCGCCGAGGGCGGTCTGGGCGCCGACGTCCTTGGCAGTCTTCGACGCCGCCTGGAACAGCCGGACAAGGCCGGAACTGGCCGTACCCTCGTGCTGGGCGGTAATCAGGGCCCGGCGCACCTGGCCCGCGATCTCGCGTTCACCGACGACGGCGGAGTCCAGGCCGGAGCTGACCGAGAACAGGTGCCGGGTGACGTCCGGGCCGGTGCGGGTGTTGAAGGAACTCGCGACAAGCTGTTCGTTGAGCCCGGTGGATCCGCTGAGCTGGGCGATGAGGGCAGCGCGGGCGTCGTCGACATCATCCGCGCGGGGCGCTTCACCGTAGATTTCGAAGCGGTTGCAGGTGGCAAGCACAATGGCACCCGCCACGGCCGGCGACCCGGCGAGGGCGGATGTGGCGAGCTCTGAAGCGCCGGTGCTCAGTTGAGCAACGGTCTCGAGATCGATGTCGGCGTGGGTCGCCACCAGAGAAAATAGAACCACAGCAGGACAATCATAGCTTTTTCGTCCCCCTGTAGAACAACTGGCAGGCATGGGACAGCACACACCGGCCTGTGATTCCCGCCACCGCGGGGTCCCGGCCGCGCTCCTGCCCGTGTCGGTGACAAGCTGTCGTTATCTTTTGGGACCGATTTTCGGCACAATCGAAGTCATGACTCCTCGCACTGCGGCAACTCCTGAAATCTCCGGCCTCGACGCCGGGCACCCGCTGATGGACGGCCGCACGGCGGATTCCCCGCTGATCACCGCCTACCGCGGCGGCAAGCCCTCCCGCCGTCCGGTCTGGTTCATGCGCCAGGCCGGCCGCTCACTGCCCGAATACCTCAAGGTGCGCGAGGGTGTTGCGATGCTCGATTCCTGCCTGCGCCCCGAGCTGGCCTCCGAGATCACCCTGCAGCCGGTCCGCCGGCACGACGTCGACGCCGCCATCTTCTTCTCGGACATCGTCATTCCGCTCAAGCTGGCCGGAGTCGGCGTGGACATCGTTCCCGGCGTCGGTCCCGTGCTGGACAGGCCGGTCCGCACCGCGGCCGATGTCGCCGCCCTGCCCCAGCTGACCTGGGAGGCCCTGGAACCGATTCGCGAAGCGGTCCGGCTGACCGTGGCCCAGCTGGGAAAGACCCCGCTGATCGGTTTCGCCGGCGCGCCGTTCACGCTCGCCGCGTACATGGTGGAAGGCAAACCCTCCCGTGACCACCTCGGCCCGCGCACCATGATGCACGCCGATCCTGAGACCTGGACCGCCCTGGCGAACTGGGCCGCGGACGCCTCGGGCATGTTCCTTCGTGCCCAGCTGGAAGCCGGCGCCTCCGCCGGCCAGCTCTTCGACTCCTGGGCGGGCTCGCTGGGCCTGGCCGATTACCAGCGCTTCGTTGCGCCGGCGTCGTCCCGTGCCCTGGACCATGTCCGGCACCTTGGCGCACCGCTGATCCACTTCGGTACCGGCACTTCGGAACTGCTCGTCGCGATGCGCGACGTCGGCGTCGACGTCGTGGGGGTCGACTACCGGCTGCCGCTGGACGAAGCCAACCGCCGCCTCGGCGGCACCGTTCCGCTGCAGGGCAACATCGACCCGGCCCTGCTCTCCGCCCCGTGGGAGGTGCTGGAGGCCCACGTCCGTGAAGTCATCGCCGCCGGCGCCTCGGCCCCGGGCCACGTGCTGAACCTCGGCCACGGCGTCCCGCCGCAAACCGACCCCGAGGTGCTGACCCGCGTCGTCGCACTCATCCACTCGATCTCCCCGGAGTAGGGGGCATGGAGGCAGCCGGCGGGACCGCGGCGCGGACCGCCGTGGTGGTCGGCGGCGGGATATCAGGCCTCCTCGCCGCCCGCGAGCTCGCCCGGGCCGGCGTTCGGACCACGGTCCTGGAGGCCTCCGGCGAGTGGGGCGGCTGCGTCGGCAGCCACGTGGTGGCCGGCCTGACGTTGGACAGTGGCGCCGAGTCCTTCGCGACCCGCTCCGCCGCCGTGGCGGACCTCGCCGGCGAGCTCGGCCTGGCCGGCGCGATCGTTGCACCCAATCCCGGCGGCGCCTGGGTCCAGCTGCCCGACGGCCCGCGCGAACTTCCCCGCACCGGGGTTCTCGGCATCCCGGCCAACCCGTGGGACCCGGAGGTCCGCCGCTCCCTGGGCCTCCCGGGTTCGCTCCGGGCCTCGCTGGACAAACTGCTGCCCGCCTCGCTGGGCACCAGGGCCGAGGCCACGAGCGTCTCGACGCTCGTCCGGGCACGGATGGGGCGGCGCGTGCTTGAACGGCTGGTCGCACCCGTTGTCGGCGGCGTCCACTCCGCTGACCCGGACGTCCTTGACATCGACATGGTGGCCCCCGGCCTGCGCGCCGGGATCCGGCAGCACGGGTCCCTCGCCGCCGCCGTCGCGGCCCAGCGCGGCGCCCAGCGTCAGGGAACCCGGCCCGGGGAACAGCCCGCCGGGCTGCAGAAGGCCGGCTCCGCCGTCGCCGGGCTGCACGGAGGGATGTACACGCTCATCTCCGCTCTGCTTGCCGAGCTGCGCGGCCAGGGGGTGACGCTGCTGGGCGGCACCCGGGCCGACTCCGTGGAACGCACGGCCGACGGCTGGCGGGTTTCCGCCGGCGGCACCGCGTACGACGCCGGGCTCCTGGTCGTCGCCGTGGAAGGCCCGGCCGCCGTCGCGCTGCTCGCCGGCGCGCTGCCGGAACTTGCCGCCCGCCGGCCCGAGGCCGGACCCGACGTCAGCCTGGTCACGCTTGTGGTCGATCTGCCACGGCTCGACGCCCGGCCGCGCGGAACCGGCGTCCTGGTCGCACCGCAAAGCCCGGGCATCCAGGCCAAGGCCCTCACCCATGCCACCGCCAAATGGCGGTGGCTGGCGGATCAGGCCGGCCCCGGCACCCATGTCCTCCGGCTGTCCTACGGACGAGGTGATGCCCGGCACGGGGCCAAGCCGCGGCTGGAGCCCCGCACCGATGACGAGCTGCTCGCTGCTGCCTTGAAGGACGCGTCCGCCCTGCTGTCCGTTCCGGTCACCGCCGCGGACGTGGTGGGCTGGGACGTCGTGCGCTGGGGCGGCGCACTGCCCTTCGCCTCGCTCGGGCACAGGCACCGCGTCGCCGACGTGCGGCGCATCTGCGCGGCGGACGGAACCCTGATGGTGGTGGGCGGCTGGCTGTCCGGCAACGGCCTCGCGGCGATCGTTGCCGACACCCCGCAACAGATCCGTCACCTGCTGTCCTGAAGGGTGCGGGGGTCCGCAATCCGGGCACGGTTCCGGCGCCATTGCCGGACCCGTGCGCGGCGCGGGATACCCGGAAACTGGCCGGATCCGCAAATTTTCCCCCGCGTCTGTTGGCGGCTAGGCTCGATGACCATGGTTACGCACAGGTCCCACGTCCAGAACACGCCTGCCGGCCGCCATGGGGGGCTTCGCCGCGGCACGGCAGCAGCCGCGCTCGGAGTGGTGCTGGCTCTCGCCGCGGGCGCGCCCGCCTCGCACGCAGCCACCGGTGTTTCCGCTCCCGCCGCAGGACCTGCCGCAACGGACGTGCTGTCCATTGACCTCGACACCCTGATGGACGGCCTGCTCGCCCCGTCGAAGCGGCCCACGCCGAGTCCCTCGCCCTCGAGCCCCTCACCGCAGCCGACGCCCACCGAAGAACCCGACGAGCCGGAGCCCAGCCGCAGCCCGAAGCCCACTCCGACGCCGACCGCCACCCCGGCACCCGTGGCACCCCCGGCACCCGTGGCACCCCAGCCCGGCGCGCCTGCTGCGCCCCAGCCGGCACTGCCCGCGGCGCCCGCCGCAGGAGCACCCGCCGCCGAGGCCCCGGCAGGGACCGGTGCCGCCACACCGTCCGGGACGCCGACCGCTGCTGAAGCCTCGACGGCGCCGTCGAACACGGCCTCAGCCGCCCCAACAGCCACCGGCGGCCCGGCAACGGCGTCCGCCAAGCCCCGTTCCGGGAGCACTTCGATGGAGGCAACGTCAACACGCGAGCCCATTGAAGCGTCGCCGTTGCTCGGCCTGGGCATCGGCCTCGTTGTACTGTCCCTGGTCGCCGGCGTTGTGGTCCTGCGGATCCGCCGCGTCTGACCGGCCGGACTTGGCCGGACGGGCGCCGGAGCGCGCACGGATCCGGCGCCCAAATCCCCATCGATGTGAAATAAAGCACTTCTACACGTCGTAGAAGTGCTTTATTTCGACTTCGCTGAGGGGAACAGGCAGACTGGTAACCATGAGCCACACTTCTGCCGAAACTGTCACTAAAACTGAATCCGCCAGCGAAGAATCAGCCGAGCAGTTCTTCACGCTCTGGACGGTTTTCAAGCGCTCCGCCGACGTGGTCCGCGGCGGCGAGGCTGCCGACGAGTTCGACGCCCTCACCGCGCGGCTGGCCGAGGCCGGCGTCGTCCACCGCGGCAGCTACGACGTTTCGGCGATGCGCGCCGATGCGGACATCATGGTCTGGCTGCACGGCTCCCAGCCGGAAGCCCTCCAGCGCGCCGTCCGGGACATCCGCCGCAGCAAGCTCTTCACCGGCACCGAGATAGCCTGGTCCGCCATGGGCGTGCACCGCGAGGCCGAGTTCTCCAAGAACCACACCCCCGCCTTCTCCCGCGGCGTCGAACCGGCGGAATGGCTTTGCGTCTACCCGTTCGTCCGCTCCTACGAGTGGTACCTGCTGCCCGACGCCGAACGCGGCGCGATGCTGCGCGACCACGGCATGCTGGGCCGGGAATTCCCCCAGGTCATCTCCAACACGGTGTCTTCCTTCGCGCTCGGCGACTGGGAATGGATCCTCGGCCTGGAAGCCCCGGACCTCGTGGACCTCGTGGACCTGATGCGCCACCTCCGCGCCACCGAAGCCCGCCACCACGTCCGCGAAGAAATCCCGTTCTACACCGGCCGCCGGGTGAGCGCCGCCGAAATCGCCGAGGTGCTCTCATGAGCCCCCTGGATCCACAGTCAGCCGTCCAGGCCGCCACCGCCCTCAACGAGCTGACCGAAGCCGGCCGGATGGCCCCGAAGGACTACGACGCCGTGCTCCTCGCCTCCTTTGGCGGCCCCGAGGGCCAGGACGACGTGATTCCGTTCCTGCGCAACGTCACCCGCGGGCGCGGAATCCCGGACGAGCGGCTCGAAGCGGTCTCGCAGCACTACCGCGCCAACGGCGGCATCAGCCCGATCAACCAGCAGAACCGCCAGCTCAAGGCAGGCATCGAAGCCGAGCTCGCCGCCCGCGGGATCGAACTGCCGGTGTTCTGGGGCAACCGCAACTGGGCCCCGTATATCCCGCAAACCCTCCAGGACATCCACGACGCCGGGCACCGCAAGGTCCTGATGGTCACCACCAGCGCCTACTCCTGCTACTCCAGCTGCCGCCAGTACCGCGAGGACATCGGCGTCGCGCTGACGGACACCGGCCTCGACGGCAAGCTCGAAGTCGACAAGGTCCGCCAGTACTTTGACCACCCCGGCTTCGTCGAGCCCTTCATTGAAGGTACCGCCGCCGGCCTCGCCGACGTCCGCGCCCGGCTGGCCGCTGCCGGCACCCCGGACGCGCCCGTGCACATCCTGTTCGCCACGCACTCCATCCCCACCCGCGACGCCGGGGCGGCGGGCCGCTCCGACGCCGAACCCCGCCAGTTCGAGGAAGACTCCGCCTACGTCGCGCAGCACCTCGCCACCGGAACCGAGGTCATCCGCCGGGTGGAGTCCGAGACCGGCGACACCGCCCCCTGGTCCCTGGTCTACCAGTCCCGCTCCGGCGCCCCGCACGTGCCGTGGCTCGAACCTGACATCAATGACGCCATCGAGGACCTCGCCGGCAAAGGCGTCCAGGGCATTGTGATTGTGCCGCTGGGCTTCGTCAGCGACCACATGGAAGTCGTCTGGGACCTTGACACCGAAGCCCTGGAAACCTGCGCCAAGCTGGGCCTGACCGCGAGCCGCGTTCCGACGCCCGGAACGCACCGCAAATTCGTCGCCGGAATCGTGGACCTGATCTGCGAGCGGACCGCCGCGAACAACATCGCGGACCGCCCGCACCTGACCAAACTCGGCCCCTGGTACGACGTCTGCCGCCCGGGCTGCTGCGCCAACTTCCGCGGCGAAAAGCCCACCATCGCGGGCGCCGACACCACCATCGGTATCGGCCATGATCCCTACCCGGACGCCGCCGGCACAGCCGCCCTGGCGGCGGGTCAGGACACGCTGTGACTGTCCGGATCGGAACCCGCGCCAGCAGACTGGCCCTGACGCAGACCCAGCAGACCGCTGACCAGCTGGCCGCGGTCGGCGGCTTCCCGGTCGAACTCGTCCACATCCGGACCGACGGCGATGTCCTCAAGGGCTCGCTGTCCCAGATGGGCGGCACCGGCGTCTTCGTCGCGGCCCTGCGCGACGCGCTGCTGCAGGACAAATGCGACGTTGCCGTGCATTCGCTCAAGGACCTCCCGACCGGTCCCGCGCTCGGACTGACGCTGGCCGCGACGCCGAAACGCGTGGATGTCCGGGATGTGCTGTGCGCCCGCGACGGGCTCAAGCTCGCCGATCTTCCTTCCGGGGCGACCGTGGGCACGGGTTCCCCGCGACGAGCAGCCCAGCTGCGGGCCGCCCGCCCGGATCTGGACATCCGTGACATCCGCGGCAACGTGGACACCCGGCTCGGCCGCGTCCCCGGCCTGCCGGGCAACAGCACCGATGACGTGGTCGAAGGCAAGAGCTGCGACCTCGACGCCGTCGTGCTCGCCGCCGCGGGACTGCACCGGATCGGCCGGCTCGACGCGGTCAGCGAGTTCCTCGAGACCGACGTTATGCTGCCCGCCGCCGGGCAGGGTTCCCTCGCGATCGAATGCCGCTCCGCCGACGCGCCGCGCAAGGCAGGATCCACCGCGGGCTCGCAGGGTGTGCTGGCGCAGGCCCTCGCGGCCCTCGACGACCCGGACACGCGGCTTGCCGTCACGGCCGAACGGGCGCTGCTCGCCCGGCTGGAGGCCGGCTGCGCGGCCCCTGTGGGCGCCTACGCCTACCGCAAGGGCAGCCTGCTGCACCTTGAAGCCGTGGTCTGCGCCGTCGACGGAACAGCCACTATCCGCGACAAAAAGGCTACCGACGGACTCACCGAGGTCGGGGCGACCCTGCTCGGAATTGAACTCGCCGAAGTCCTGCTGGCCCGCGGGGCCGCCGACATCGCGGACCTGGCCGCATCCTGAAACGCGGACTCCGGCAATTCATGGGACGGTTCAAAGCCCAAAACCCCGGTGCCCAAATCCCACGTGCCCAGGAGGTCCAGAACCCACCGGCCCCCGCCGGGCCGGAAGGGCAAGGGACGAGGGTGCCGGACGGTGCCCGGATCCTCGTCGCCCGCAGCCCCGACCGCGCCGCGGACCTTGTCGCCGCCCTGCGCGGCGCCGGCGCCGAGCCACTGCTGCTGCCGCTGATCGACTTTGAGCTGGCCAGCGACCAGCACTCCCTGGACGTGGCCTTCGACGCGCTGGGCGCCGGCGCCTACGCCTGGCTGGTGGTCAGCAGCGTCACCACCGTCCAGGCGCTCGAGGCCAAGGCGGCCGAGCGGGGAACAACCCTCAGCCGCTGGCTCCCCGGGAGCCTCCTCGTGGCCACGATCGGGCCCGCGACGCGCCGTTTCCTCGAATCCCGGGGGGTCGCCGTCGACCTGGCGCCCACCGGGCAGCAGTCCGGAACGGGGCTGACCGAGATCTGGCCCGAGCACCAGGGCAGCGTGCTGCTGCCGCAGGCGGACATCGCCGACCCCAGGCTGCGCCGCGGGCTGGAATCCCGGGGGGCGTTCGTCCAGGCCGTCACCGCCTACCGCACCGTGGACTACCCGGCCGACCCGGGCCGGAGCCTCGCCGCGTGCCTGCCCGCCGAGCCGACCGGTCCCGGAGCCCCCGCGGACACCGGAGCCGACGTACTCACCCCGGCCCAGGCGAAGGCCGACATCGGTGCCGGCCGGCTGGACGCCGTCGTCGCCGCTTCCCCCAGCGCGGCCCGGCGCATCCACGAGGACCTCGCCCCGCTGGGCGGCTGCCGCTTTGTCGCGATCGGACGGTCGACAGCCGACGAAGCGGAATCACTCGGCCTCGCCGTCGCCGCCGTCGCCGACAAACCCACCGCCTCCGGCCTTGTCGACGCCGTCATACGGTCCCTGGCCGGCCGGCCGTCCGCACCCCATCAGCCAGCCGAAGAGACCGCAGCAAAGGACACCGTATGAGCTTCCCGACCCACCGCCCCCGCCGGCTCCGCACCACCCCGGCCATGCGCCGGCTGACGGCCGAACACCGCCTCGCGGCCTCGGAGCTCATCCTTCCGGCGTTCATCCGTGAGGGCCTGACCGAGCCTAACCCGATTGCATCGATGCCCGGCGTGCAGCAACACACCACCGACACCCTCAAGCGCGCCGCTGCCGAAGCCGTCGAGCTCGGCGTCGGCGGCATCATGCTCTTCGGAATCCCCGCCGTCCGCGACGCCACCGGCACCGCTTCGCTGGACCCTGACGGCGTCCTGAACAAAGCGATCCGGGACGTCCGCGCCGAGGTCGGCGACGAGCTGGTCATCATGAGCGACGTCTGCCTGGACGAATTCACCGACCACGGGCACTGCGGCGTCCTCGACGCGAACGGCTATGTCGACAACGACGCCACGCTGGAGATCTACGGCCAGATGGCAGTGGCCCAGGCGGAGGCCGGCGCCCACATGCTGGGCCCGTCCGGGATGATGGACGGCCAGGTCGCCGTGATCCGGCAGGCCCTCGAGGCAGCCGGCCACGCCAACACGGCCGTCGTGGCGTACGCCGCGAAATACGCCTCCGCGTTTTACGGCCCGTTCCGCGAAGCCGTCGACTCGCAGCTCACGGGTGACCGCCGCACCTACCAGATGGACGCCGCAAACCGCCGCGAAGCGCTCCTCGAGGTGGAACTGGACCTCGAGGAAGGCGCCGACCTGGTGATGGTCAAACCGGCCATGAGCTACCTCGACATCCTCGCCGACGTCGCCGCGATGAGTCCCGTCCCGGTCGCGGCGTACCAGATTTCCGGTGAGTATTCGATGATCGAGGCCGCCGCCGCGAACGGCTGGATCGACCGCCGGGCCGCAATCAACGAATCCGTGCTGGGCATCAAACGGGCCGGGGCCAACATGGTCCTGACGTACTGGGCGAGCGAACTCGCAGGCTGGCTGAAGGAGTCCTGATGACCACGCCGACTGACCCGGCGTCCGGGACGAACCCTACCGCCCCCGTGGGCCCGGGGCGCATCCTGCTCGGACTGAACACCTTCGGCGACGTCGGGGTCTTCCCCGACGGGCACCCCGTCCCGCACGCCCAGGTGCTGCGCCAACTGCTCGAACAGGCCGAACTCGCGGACGAAGTGGGACTCCATGCCTTCGGCGTCGGGGAGCACCACCGCCGCGATTTCGCAGTTTCCGCCCCTGAGGTGTTCCTCGCGGCGGCGGCCGCCCGGACCCGGCACATCCGGCTCGGCTCGGCCGTCACGGTCCTGAGCTCAGATGACCCCATCCGCGTTTTCCAGCGCTTCTCCACCATGGATGCCATCTCGAACGGGCGGGCCGAGGTGATGCTGGGCCGCGGCTCCTTCGTCGAGTCCTTCCCGCTCTTCGGCCTCGACCTGGCCGACTACGAGGTCCTGTTTGAGGAGAAGCTCGAGCTCTTCGACAAGGCCCGCGCCCAGACGCCCATCCACTGGGAGGGCCGCACCCGGCCGGCGATCAACGGGCTCAGCGCCTACCCGCCGCTGGAGCACCACCTGCTGCCCGCCTGGATCGGGGTCGGCGGGACCCCCGAATCGGTGCTGCGCTGCGCCGAATACGGCTACCCGATCATCTTTGCGATCATCGGCGGACAGCCGCGGTCCTTCGCCCCGCTGGCGAACCTTTACCGCGAGGCGATGTCCAAGTACGGCCACCCGATGCAGCAGGTCGCCACTCATTCACCCGGCCACGTTGCCGGGACCGACGAGGAGGCGCGGGAGGAGTTCTTCCCGCACTGGCTCGGCCAGCGCAACCTGATCGGCGCCGAGCGTGGCTGGGGGCCGGGCAACCGTGCCGAGTTCGATGCCATGTGCGGCCCCGAGGGCGCCCTCTACGTCGGCTCCCCGGACACGGTCGCCGCGAAGATCGCCCTGCTGAAAGACACCCTGGCCGTGGACCGCTTCGACCTCAAGTACAGCAACGGCACCCTGCCGCACAAGGCGATGATGCGCTCGATCGAACTGTTCGGCACCGAGGTGGCGCCCAGGGTGGCCGCCCTGCTGGCCGGGGCTGCGCCACTCCATTGAAAGCGACAGAAAGAATAGCAACCATGACTTCCAGCCACCCTCGCAACGAGGAACTCTTCGACCGTGCCCGCCAGCTGATGCCGGGCGGTGTCAATTCGCCGGTCCGCGCATTCGGCTCCGTCGGCGGGACACCCCGTTTTATGGTCTCCGCGAAGGGCCCCTACCTGACCGACGCCGACGGCGCCGAGTACGTCGACCTGGTCTGCTCCTGGGGGCCGGCGCTGCTGGGACATGCCCACCCGGCGGTCCTCGCCGCCGTGCACGCCGCCGTCGACCGCGGGCTGTCCTTCGGTGCCTCGACACCGGACGAAGCCAACCTCGCCGCGATGGTCCAGGAGCGGGTCCCCGCCGCCGAACGCGTCCGGATGGTCTCCACCGGCACCGAGGCGACCATGACGGCCGTCCGGCTGGCCCGCGGATTCACGGGCCGTGACCTGATCATCAAGTTTGCCGGCTGCTACCACGGCCACCTCGACGGTCTGCTTGCGGCTGCCGGTTCCGGCGTGGCCACCCTGGCGCTGCCGGGCTCCGCCGGCGTCACGGCCGCAACGGCCGCGGAAACCCTCGTGCTGCCCTACAACGACCTCGCCGCCGTCGAAGCCGCCTTCGCCAAACACGGCGGGAACATCGCGGCCATTATCACCGAGGCCGCGCCCGCCAACATGGGCGTCATCACCCCGGGGGACGGCTTCAACGCCGGCCTGTCCCGGATCACCCGGGAACACGGTGCCCTACTGATCCTCGACGAGGTCCTCACCGGCTTCCGGACCGGGTACTCGGGCTACTGGGGACTCACCGGCGGCGCGGCCGCCGCCGCGCAGCCGTGGACCCCGGACCTGCTGACTTTCGGCAAGGTCATCGGCGGCGGGATGCCGACGGCGGCCCTCGCCGGCCGCGCCGACGTCATGGACTACCTGGCGCCGCTGGGCCCCGTGTACCAGGCCGGCACGCTGTCCGGGAATCCGGTGGCGATGGCCGCCGGCGTCGCGACCCTGACCCACGCCACCCCCGAGGTCTATTCCTTCGTGGATGCCCGCTCGCTGGAGCTGTCCGCTGCCCTTTCCTCGGCCCTGGAGGCGGCCGGGGTGGACCACTCGATCCAGCGTGCCGGGAACCTGTTTTCGGTGGCGTTCGGCACCTCCGCCCGCGGCGTGCACAACTACGACGACGCCCAGGCCCAGGAAGTGTTCCGCTACGCGCCGTTCTTCCACTCCATGCTGGACTCCGGCGTCTACCTGCCCCCGTCGGTCTTCGAAGCCTGGTTCCTGTCTGCCGCACACGACGACGCGGCGATGAACCGGATCTTCGACGCGCTGCCCGCCGCCGCCACGGCTGCGGCCGCCGCGAAGGCCTGACACCGGGGGCCGCAAAGGCCCCGGCGCGGGTTCCGGCGCCCGTTGTTAAACACTTGGGGCACCCGCCGCGGCGGGTGCCCCAAGTGTTTAAGCGGCCAGGGAACTGGGCCCTAGAAAGCCACGGTCACGTCGCCGTTGGGCCATTCCTTCTCGATGAAGGCCTTGACCTCGGGGGAGTGCAGGAGCTCGTCGAGCTTCTTAATGCGCACGTCATCCTTGGAATCCTCGCGCCAGGCCAGGAAGTTGGCGTAGGGGTTGTTCTCCACCGACTCGACTGCAAGGGCGTCCTTGGTGCTCAGGCCGGCCTTCAGGATGAAGTTGCCGTTGATCAGGGCCAGGTCCACGGAGGGGTCCTTGAGGTCGTTGATCAGCAGTTCGGGCTGGTTCTCGGAGAACTTCAGCTTCTTGGGGTTCTGCTCATCGCTCAGGGTCAGCACCGAGGTGTCATCCTTGATGTCCTTGACCAGGCCGGCGACCTGGAGGACCTTGAGGGCACGGACCTGGTTGGACGGGTCATTCGTGATGGCGATTTTGGCGCCGTCCTGGATGTCCTGGATGTCCTTGACCTTCTCCGAGAACGCGGCGTACGGCTCGATGTGCACGCCGGCACCGTGGCCGAACTTGTAGCCCTTGGTCTTCACCTGGTCCTCGTACCACGGCAGGTGCTGGTAGTAGTTGGTGTCCAGGGAGCCGTCGCTCAGCGCGGTGTTCGGCGTCTGGTAATCCTCAATCTCCTTGATGTCCAGCTTCAGGCCGGCCTTCGGGGCGAGGTCCTGGTTGATGAACTCGAGGATCTTGGCCTGCGGCACGGGGCTGGCGCCGACCGTGAGCGTGGCGGGCTTTGCGGGGTCCAGGGTCGTGACCTGGGCGCTGGGGGTGGACGAACCACCGCAAGCCGTCAGCGCCAGGGCAGTGACAATGCCGGTGGCCAAGAGGGTGAGTGACTTACGCATTGGATGCGTTCCTTTCGAAATAGCTGGATTCGCGGCGTTGGCCGTGATCCGCGCAGATGCAGAGGGCGGCTACCCGCTGCAGGTGGGGTGGTGTGTGAGGACGGGCAGGCCGGCCGGGTCAGGCCGGGGTGTCCGTGTCAGGGGCCGCTGGAACCGGGTCTCATCGGTGGTCGAGGCTGCGGGAGATCCGCTCGCCCACCAGCTGGATGACCTGGACCAGGACGATGATCAGCACGATGGTGACGAGCATGACCGTGACGTCGAAACGCTGGAAGCCGTAGTTGTAGGCGAGCTTGCCGAGGCCTCCGCCACCCACCAGCCCGGCCATCGCGGAAAAACCCACCAGCGTGACCACCGTGGTCGTGACGGCCGCGACGAGTGCGGGCAGGGATTCGCGCAGCATCACCTTGTTGATGACCTGCATCTTGGTGGACCCCATCACCTGGGCGGCGTCGATCTTGCCGTGGTGCACATCGCGCAGGCAGTTTTCCACGAGCCGGGCGAAGAACGGGATGGTGCCGATGGAGAGGGATACGGAGGCGGCGACCGGGCCGAGGCTCGTGCCGGTCAAGGTCCGGGCCACTGGTATGAGCGCCACCATCAGGATGGCGAAGGGGACGGAACGGGTGATGTTGACGACCACGTCGCTGAGGATCCGGTTGGTGACCGGCATCGGGCGCAGTCCGCCCGGGGCGGAGACGTGCAGGAACACGCCCAGCGGCAGGCCGATCAGCACGGTGAAGAAGGACGATATCCCCACCATCTGCAGTGTTTCGATGATGGCTTCGGGCAGGGCCTTGGCCAGGATGGGATTGCTGAAGATGTCGTTCATTCGTTACCTCCCTGTTCCCCGGTGGAGGGGACAGAGGTCGGGGGCGCCGCGTCGGCGAAGTCAGGGGCGGGTGCTGCGGGGGCCGCGCGCTTCGCGGAGATGCCGCGCTCGCGAAGGTAGGCGAGGACGGCGTCGAGGTCGGCGTTTTCGGCCAGCTGAACGCGCAGGTGGCCGAACTGCTGGCCGTCGAGCGTCTCGACGCTGCCGGCCAGGACGTTGATGTCAATGTCGAAGCGCCGGGCGACGCCGGTGAGGACGGGCTCCTTGGCGCTGTCACCGGAGAAGAGGATCTCCAGCACCGGTCCGCGCTCCAGCGCGCCCGGGAGCGGCTCGGATGCCGGCAGCGGCAGCAAAGCCCGGGCGAGCTGGCTGTCCAGATCGCCGGCCACGTCGCGAAGGGCGCCGTGTTCGACGATGCGGCCGCGGGAGAGCAGGGACACGGAGTCGCAGACGCGCTTCACGACGTTCATCTCGTGCGTGATGATCAGCACGGTGAGCTGGAGGCGCTGGGTAAGGTCCTGGATCAGGTCCAGGATTTCGTCCGTGGTGGCAGGATCCAGGGCCGAGGTGGGCTCGTCGCACAGGAGCACGTCCGGATCCGACGCCAGGGCCCGGGCGATGCCAACACGCTGCCGCTGGCCGCCCGAAAGCTGCGAGGGGTAGGCGTTCTCGAAGCCCTCGAGCCCCACAAGCTTCAGGAGTTCGGCAACCCGGGTCCGGATGCGGTCCTTCGGGGTTTTCACGAGTTCCAGGGGGTGTGCCACATTGCCGGCCGCGGTCCGGGAGTCCATCAGGTTCGCGTGCTGGAAGACCATTCCGATGCGCCGCCGCGCAGCCCGGATCTCCGAGTCCCTGACAGAGCTGAGCTCGGTGCCGTCGATGCTGACGGACCCCGACGTCGGGCGGTCCAGCAGGGTCAGGCAGCGGACAAGCGTCGATTTGCCGGCGCCCGAATGGCCGATGATGCCGTGGATTGAGCCCTTCGGCACGGAGAGGGTGACGCCATCGAGGGCCACCACTTCCTTTTTGCCCTGCTGGTAGACCTTGCGCAGGTCGGTAACTGTGATCATTGATCCCTTGGCGGTTGGGTGCACGGGCGGCATAACACACGTCCCGTTCTGAACTAAATTATGTCAGCGGTGCCAATTGGCGGCCACTCGCGCACCATCTTCGTAACAAAGCGGTCCTTGGCGTGGAAAATTCGTAGAATGCCGGGATGTCCCGGGCGGCGCGCGGGGAGGGCTGCGGCCGGCGGAATCCCCGCCTAACTCAGCTGGCGGACGCGTGCGGGCCCGGCGTGTGATTTTTATCCCAGAGAGGCCTCGGTGGACCGGCACTGCGGTAGGAACGGATGCGGCGGGCAGCGGCCGATATGCCTCTAGAAGTCGCCGCGGCTGGCGTCCTCGGGCGGCAGCACCGGCCAGTCGCCTTCAATCACGGCGGCGGGTTTGGTTTTGCGCAGGTAGCTCTGGAAGTCGGAGGCCTGGGCCGAGGCCCATTCGATCTGCAGCTGGTGCAGGTGGCTGGCCGGCATCCGAAGCTTCGGAAACTTCCCTGCCATCGCGTCGAGCATGCGCGACGTGGCGAGGGCGTCGGCGGCGGAGGTGTGCGCGTGGTCCAGATCCACCCCGTATTCCTCGCAGAGGGCCGTGAGGGTGCGTTTGCCCTTGCGGTAGCGGTCCACCTGCTTGTTCATGATGTACGGATCCAGCACCGGGAAGCGGCTCAGCTGCGGCACCCCATACCGGGCCGATTCGGCGGCGAGCACGGTGAAGTCGTAGCTGGCGTTGAAGGCGATGACCGGCACGCCGGTATCGAAGAGGTCCTGGAGCACCGCGGCGACCTCCCGGGTCACGTCGGCCGCGGGGCGGCCCTCGCTGCGGGCCCGCTCTGTCGTGACGCCGTGGATGTCACTGGCCTCTGTCGGAATCTCGACGCCCGGATCGGCAAGCCATTCGTGTTCTTTGATGATTCCGCCGTCAGCGTCCACCACGGTGATGGATGCGGTGACGATCCGCGCGGCACGGGAATTCCGGCCGGTGGTTTCCAGGTCGAACGCTGCGCGGGGGAGGGTGTTCCAAGTGCTCATGCGTCAACGCTACCTGCCGGCACTGACAGTATTGCGCCACCACCCCGTGTCCCGGCCCGCGCCCCAGACCGTGGTATGGGAGCGGCTGGGGTGGGCCGGCGGCTGCCCGCCCACCAGCCTCCGGCCGCTAGGCTGGTGCCATGCGGATGGAGTATGTGGAGGCGGTGCTGGACGTGGTGGCGCTGATCCCCGCAGGTACCGCGGTGGCCTATGGTGACGTAGCCGAACTGCTCGGTTCCGGCGGTGCCCGGCAGATTGGTGCCGTCATGAGCCACCACGGCAGTGCGGTGCCCTGGTGGCGGGTCCTGAAGGCCAGCGGTGACGCGCCCCCGGGGCACGAGCGTGAGGCCCTCGCCCTCTATGTCCTGGAAGGAACCCCGCTGCTGGGAAACTATGCGGAATACCTCCGCACCGGCGAGGGACGCTGGCGTGTGGACCTGATGGCTGCCCGCTGGGCACCCAGCGACGGCGACTTCGACCGGATCGACGCCGTGGCCGAGCGGCTGGAACGCACCCTGCGCAAACTGTCGGCCCCCGATGATGAAATGACCGTGTGAGCCTTCCCAGCAAGAACCCAACGTCCGCCCCGCCCACATCAGCACCACATGCAGCACCACCGCCCGCCGCAGGCCGGCCCGCCGCAGGCCGGCCCGCCGCAGGCCGGCCCGCCGCAGGCCGGCCCGCCGCAGGCCGGCCCGCGAAAGGCGGGCAGCGTCCCGCCAGGCCGGGCTCCTCCGGCTCCGCCCTGCGCCTGCTGCCGCCGCGCAGGCTGCACGGCGCGGTCCCCGTGCTGTCGGCCGACCAGCTCGCCGTTGTCGACGTCCCGCATGGCTCCGGCCCCGTCCTGATCCCCGGAGCCCCGGGCACCGGGAAATCGACCGTGCTCGTCGAGGCCGCCGTCCGGCGTGCGCAGCGGGACGGCCTTGATCCGGAACGGATGCTCATCCTCGCCCCCGGACGACTCGCCGCCGATACGCTCCGGGACCGCTTCACCGCGCGGCTGGACCGCAGTTTGAGTACGACGCCGGCCCGCACCTGGGCGTCGTACGCCTTCGACCTGATCCGGCGCGCCAAGGCCGAAGGGATCCTGCCGTTGCCGCGCCCGCCGAAACTGCTGTCCGGCCCGGAACAGGACCTGATCATCAAGGAACTCCTCGAAGGCCACGCGCAGCCCGGACTCGAGCTGCCCTGGCCGGCGGACCTGGGCGCGGCACTGCAGACCCGCGGCTTCCGGCAGGAGGTCCGCCAGCTCTTTGACCGGATCATCGAATCCGGGCGGACCGCCGAGGACCTTGTGGTGCTCGCCCGGCGCTGCCACCGGCCGGACTGGGTCGCTGCCGCGGCGCTGTACGCGGAATACCGCGATGTGCTGGACCTGCGGATGCCGGAGTCCTTCGACCCGGCCGGGATCATCACGGCCGCCCGCCAGATTTTCCAGGACGAACCCGACTTCCTGGCCGCCGAACGGGACCGGCTCCAACTGGTCCTGGTGGACGACATGCAGGAAGCCAACCCTGCCGTGTTCGAACTGCTCGCGGATATCGCCGCGGGCAAGGACGCCCTCATCACGTTCTCGCCGGACACCGTGGTCCAGGGCTTCCGCGGCGCCCGCCCGGACCTCGTGGCCGAGCTTCCGCGGCTGCTCGCCCCCGCCGGGACCGTCCTCGAGCGGCCGCTGTGGACCGCCCACCGCCACACCCCGGCAGTCGCTGACGCCTGGCTCGGCGTCGCCGGCCGGATCTCCCGCCGGGCCGGCGGGCAGTCCGCGCGCCGGCTGGAGCAGCCCCGGGTTCCAGCGGGCCACGGCGCTGCCTCGTCCGGCGGCACTGTGGAGGCGCACCTGCTGCCCTCGCCGGTCCACGAACTGCGCTACGTGGCCCAGCGGATCCTGGAGGCCCAGCTCCACGACGGCCGGGACCTCGGAGAAATCGCCGTGATCGTGCGCAACGGCGGCCAACTAGGCCAGCTGCAGCGCTACCTCGCGGGCCAGGGCATTCCGGTGCGGATCCCGGTGGCCGAATCCGCCGTCCGCGACGAGGTCGCCGTCCGGCCCCTGCTGGATGCTTACGCCGTGGCCCTGGACCCGGCGGTGCTGAGCCCCGAGGCGGCCGTGGCGCTGCTGACCTCTCGGATCGGCGGGGCCACCGCAATCGAGCTGCGCCGCCTGCGCCAGTCCCTGCGCCGCGAGGAGCTTCTGGGCGGCGGCGGCCGCACCAGCGACGTGCTCCTTGTCGAGGCGCTGCTGGAACCTGGCGCACTGTCGACCCTCGGCATCGAGGGGCACTCCGCGCGCCGGATTGCCCGGATGATCCAGGCCGGCCGGGACGCGGCCGGCGCCCCCGGCGGCAACGCCGAAACCGTGCTGTGGGCGCTCTGGAACTCCACCGGCCTCGCCTCGCGCTGGACCGAGGCCGCGCTGGCCGGGGGAGCGGCCGGGGCCCGGGCGGACCGGGACCTCGATGCCATGATGGCCCTTTTCCACACGGCCGAACGCTTCGTGGACCAGCTGCCCGGTTCCGGACCCGAGCAGTTCCTGGAATACCTGCTCAGCCAGGAACTTCCGATGGACACCCTCGCCGCCCGGGCGCAGCTGGAGGACGCCGTGGAACTGATGACCCCGGCCAGTGCCGCCGGCCGGGAGTGGCCGGTGGTCATCGTCCCCGGCCTGCAGGAAGGCGTGTGGCCCAACACCAGGCTCCGCGGCGAACTGCTCGGCAGTACCCTGTTCGCGGACGCCGTCGAGCACGGTGTGGACTACGCGCTGCAGCTGGATCCCCTCAGCCGGTTGCGCGAAATCCGCTACGACGAGCTGCGCAGCTTCTCCACCGCCGTGTCGCGGGCACAGCAGGTCCTGATCTGCACGGCGGTTTCCTCGGAGGACGAACAGCCGTCCTCGTTCCTGGATTACGTGGCGCCGCTGGGCCCGGACCAGGACCGGCGCGGTTTCACTCCGGTGGAGCGGCCGCTCACCCTGCGGGCCCTCGTGGCCGAGCTGCGCCAGTACGCCCAGCTTGATGCCGGAACCCCCGAAGCCCTGCAGGCCAGCGCCGTTCTGGGTGCCCTGGCGGCCGCCGAGCCGCCCGTGCCCGGGGCGCATCCCGCGAGCTGGTGGGGCCTTGCCCCGCTGTCCACGGAGGAGCCCGTCATTCCGCCGGGCGGCACCGTTTACGTCTCGCCGTCGAAGGTTGAGACGGTGCAGAAATCGCCGCTGGACTGGTTTGTCCAGGCCGCCGGCGGCGAGGCCGCCACCGACTTTGCCCGCAGCCTGGGCACGCTCGTCCACGCCATCGCGCAGGATCTTCCGGATGCTTCCGGAAGCGAGTACCTGGCCGAGCTGGTCCGCCGCTGGCCGGCACTCGGGATGAAGGACAACTGGGAAGGCAAGCTGGACTTCCAGCGCGCCGAAACCATGGTCCGCAAGCTCGCCCAGTACGTGCTGGTGATGCGCAGCGAAGGCCGGTCCCTGGTCGGCGTCGAGCAGGACTTCGAAGTCAAACTCCCGGACGTGGCGTCCCCGGCCGGAAGCGCCGGTGCCGGCACGGACGGCGGGCCCTGGCCCGCCCGTCCGGCCGTCCTGCGCGGCCAGGTCGACCGGCTGGAGATCGACGCCGAGGGCCGGCTCGTCGTCGTGGACCTCAAAACCGGCAAGCGCCAGCCGGGAAAGGCCGATCTTGAGCGGCATCCCCAGCTGGGCGCCTACCAGGCGGCGGTGCTGGCCGGAGGCTTTGCCGGTCCCGACGACGGCCCGCCCCCGCTGCCGGGCGGGGCCATCCTCGCCCAGCTCGGCACCGGCACGAAGAGCCCGGGCATCCAGGCCCAGACCCCGCTGGACCCGGCCGGGAACTGGGCCCTCGACATGGTCGGCGATGCCGCCCGCGTCATGTCCGGGAACACCTTCGAGGCCCGCCACGACCCGTCCAAGGGCGGCCACGGCGGCCACGGCTGCCGCCTTCCCGAAGTCTGCCCGCTGTGCCTGCGGGGAAAGCAGGTTACCGAATGAGCACCGATACTCCTCCCGTCGACTCCACAGCAGCCCTTCCCGCTGCCCTGCCCGCCCGTCTCCCCGCTGCGCGGTTCACTCCCGAGGAGCTCACCGCGATGCTGGGGGAGAAGAACAGCCCCACCGCCGAACAGTCGCGCATCATTTCCTCGCCGCTGTCACCCCGGCTCGTGATAGCCGGTGCCGGCTCGGGCAAGACCGCCACAATGGCCGACCGTGTGGTGTGGCTCGTCGCCAACGGCTGGGTCCGGCCGGAGGAAGTCCTCGGCGTGACCTTCACCCGGAAGGCCGCCGGGGAGCTCGCCACCCGGATCCGCGCTAAGCTGGCTGCGCTGCAGCGCGTCGCCGCGGCCGATACGCAGAACGACGTTTTCCCCGCCGGGCTGCTCAGCACCGACGCGCTCGAGCCCAAGGTCTCCACGTACCACTCCTACGCCAGCGGCATTGTCTCCGACTACGGTCTCCGGCTCGGCGTCGAACGGGACGTCGTGCTGCTCGGCGGCGCCCAGTCCTTTCAGCTCGCGAGCGAGGTGGTGGAAGCCTTCGACGGCGAGTACGAGCACTTCCGCTCCGCCAAGTCCACGCTGGTCAAGGCGGTCATCCAGCTCGCCGGCGAGTGCGCGGAACATCTCCAGGACCCGGCCGGGGTCCGCGGCTGGCTGCTGGAACGGGTCGCCGGGTTCGAGGCGCTGCCCTACCTCGCCTCTGCCAAAAAGAACCCCAGCCAGGCCGTGGGCGAGCTCAGCGGCCTGCTGCGCACGCGGGCCAGCGTCGCGGAGATGGTGGGACGCTACACGGACGCCAAGCGCGCCCGCGGCGCCCTCGACTTCGGCGACCTCGTGGCCCTGGCCGCCCGGGTCGCCAACGACGTCCCGGTTGCGGCGGTAACCGAACGCCAGCGCTTCAAGGTGGTGCTGCTGGACGAATTCCAGGACACCTCGCACGCCCAGCTCGTCCTCTTCTCCAGGCTGTTCGGCGACGGGCATGCGGTCACCGCGGTCGGGGATCCAAACCAGTCCATCTATGGCTTCCGCGGCGCCTCCGCCGGGCAGCTCTTCCACTTTGTCCGGGAATTCCCGGTGCGGCTCGGGTCCGGCGACGGCGCTGCCGCCACCGACGGCGCTGCGCGCTTTGCCGTCGCCCCGACGTCGTACCTCACCACCGCGTGGCGCAACGGCCGGAACATCCTCGCCGCGGCCAACGTCATCTCGGCACCCCTCAGCAGTGCCGCCGCCCGGACCGGCCCCGCCGGCGAGCGGGACACCGCCGGGGGCGTTGAGGTTCCACCGCTGCAGCCCAGCCCGGCCGCGGTCCAGGGCCGCGTGGTCATGGGCCGCTTCGGCACCGATGAGGACGAGGCCTCGGCGATCGCCGGCGACGTGTTGAAGTTCCGGGTGACCGACTTTGACGGGTCGGCAGCGGAGCCCGAACCTCCTGCCCTGGCCGTGCTGTGCCGCCGGCGCGCCCAGATGGAAGTCATCCGCCGCGAATTCGAGGCGCGCGGGATCCCCTATGAGATCGTCGGCCTCGGCGGGCTGCTCGATACCCCCGAGATTGTCGATCTGGTCGCAACCCTCCGCGTACTGGCCGATCCGGGCCGCTCGGATTCGCTGATGCGCCTGCTCGCCGGGGCCCGCTGGCGGATCGGCCCCGCGGACCTGATGGCGCTGCGGGACTGGTCCAGCTTCCTTGCCCGGCGCCGCGGCCGCCCCGGCACCACGGACGACGAGACCGCCGCCGAAGAAGGCGCGGATCCAGCGGTGATTGAGGGTGACCTCACGGACGCCGCCAGCCTGGTCGAAGCTCTCGACTGGCTGCCGCGCGAAGGCTGGACGTCCGCGCACGGCCGCCAGCTCAGCCCCGAGGGTCTGGAGCGGCTCCACCGGCTTTCTGCCGAACTCCGGCAACTGCGCGGCTACATGGGCGACGATCTGTCCACGCTGCTCGGCGAGGTGGAGCGGGCCATGCTTCTCGACATCGAAGTCGCCGCACGGCCGGGGATCAGCATCCATCAGGCCCGCCGCAACCTGGACGCCTTCCAGGACGCCGCCGCCGGGTTCCTGCACACCTCCCATCGGGTGGACGTCCTCGCCTTCCTGGCTTGGCTGGAGGCCGCGGCCGCCGAGGAGAACGGCCTGGATGCCGCCGCCCCCGAAGTGAACCATGAAGCCGTGCAGCTCCTGACCGTGCATGCCTCCAAGGGCCTGGAATGGGATGTGGTGTTCGTGCCCGGGCTCAACGCCGGGGCCTTCCCCAGCAGCCGGGATTCCCGCTGGAGCAGCGGGAGCGCCGCCCTGCCCTGGCCGCTGCGCGGGGACCGGGCGGACCTGCCGCAATGGGACCTCGACCATCCGGACCAAAAAGGCTGGATCGACGCCGAGAAGGAGTTCAAGTCCGCCGTCCAGGTCCACGGCGAGGCCGAAGAGCGGCGCCTCGCGTATGTGGCGTACACCCGGGCCAAACACGTGTTGTGGGTTTCCAGCGCCGCCTGGGTGGGCTCGCGCGCCGGTTTGGCTGACATGTCCCCTTTCCTGGCCGAACTGGAGGTCCTCGTCGCCGACGGGACGGCAGAAATCCACCCGTTGTCCGTCGCTGAGGAATCACTGCCGGAGGAGAGCCCGCTGACCTCGGAACTCGAGGTCGCCGGCTGGCCGTATGACCCCCTCGAGGGGCCAACTGATCCGCGCACCGGAGACCGGCTGCGGCTGGTTCCGGGCCGGCGGGCGGCCATGCAGTCCGCCGCGGCACGGGTGCTGCAATCTCTGGACTCTGAAGTGTTGCTGGACATGGACGGGCCCGGCGCCGCCGCTGCAGGCGCCGCCGGACCGGCGCAGCGCCGGCCTTTGCGCGGCCCGGCCGGCGGCTGGGCGCACGAGGCTGCGACCTTGCTGGAACGCCGCTCCCGCCGGACTGCGGTGCAGGACGTGCACCTGCCGGGCCACATCTCGGCGTCGACCCTGGTGGATCTGGAGGATGACGCCGGCGCGGTCGTGGCCCGGCTGCGGCGCCCGGTCCCGCGGGAGCCGGGGATGTCCGCCCGCAAGGGCACCGCTTTCCACGCCTGGGTGGAGGAGTACTTCGGCGCCGCCGGCATGCTGGACCTCGGCGAGGCGGCGGGCTCCGATGACCACATTGACGCGGCCTACGGTCTGGACGCCATGGTGGAAACCTTCCGCCGGTCCGAGTGGGCCAACCGAGCCCCGGCCCACGTTGAGGTTCCGGTGGAAACCCGGATCGGTGATGTTGTGGTCCGCGGCCGGATCGACGCCGTCTTCCGCGATGCCGACGGCGGCTGGGACCTCGTTGACTGGAAGACCGGCCGCCGGCCGTCCGCCACCGCGCTGAAGACCAAAGCGGTCCAGCTGGCCGTCTACCGGCTGGCCTGGGCCCGCCTCAAAGGTATCCCGGTGGATCAGGTCCGGGCGGCGTTCTACTACGTTGCCGACAACGCGGTGGTCCGGCCGCATGACCTTGGCTCAGCGGAACGGCTCGAGCAGATTGTCGCCGCGGCCCTGGCGGACGTCTAGCGGCGTGGCGCCTCGACCACCGTGAGGGCGGTCGTCGAGGTGTCATCCGCCGGCGGATTCGCCGGGGCAGCTGCGGGTGCGGCGGCGTCTGCAGGGACTGCAGGGACTGGCGCGTCAGCCTGGATGACGTCGACCGACTGGGTTGAGGTGTCGTCGCCGGAAGAGTCCTCGCTGGCCGGCTTGTCGTCGCTGGCCGGTTCGTCGTCGGGGATCGCCGTCACGCAGACAACGGATACCTTGGAACCCACAGGCCCGGTCCGGCCGGCATCAACCACGCCGTCGTCGGTACCTGCCCTGGCACCGACGTCCCGGCCACCCTGAACCGCTTCGGCCGGGATCGGCGTGACCTGAACGGCCGGCGCGGCGTCCGGGGCGGAACCAGACGCGGTGGCGGCGGTGGCGGGAACAGAGGCGGGCTGGGGGAGCGGTTCAACGCTGATCGGCTGCCCGCCGTGTTCCGCGACGTCCTCGGCGAGTGCGGTGAGCATGGACTCGGCCTCGTCGATCATGTCCTGGTTTGCCGCAGCGAGGCCCTTGACAAGGTATTGCGCCAGGGCGAATTCGGCGGACAGCGCGGCACGCCGGAGCAGGTGGGCATCGGGCACATCGCGCCGGGACGCGGTGTAGTGCTCCAATACGGCGTCCACAAAGTCCTGGTCGTTGGAGGCGACCAGCCAGGCCATGTCGTCGGCCGGATCGCCGATGCGCAGATCGGTCCAGCCGGTCACTGCCGTCACACGGTCGCCGTCTACCAGCAGGTTGTCTTCGTGGAGGTCCCCGTGGACCACGCAGGGGTTGAAACGCCAGAGTGAGACATCCTCAAGGGCGTGTTCCCAGCGGCGGAGCAGCAGCGGCGGAATCTTGCCGGTGGTCGCGGCCTGGTCCAGTTCGTTGAGGCGGCGCTGGCGGAATTCGTTGGGGGTGTAGCTGGGCAGATCCGCGTTGCTGACCAGTGTGCGGGGCAGGTCATGGATGGCTGCGAGTGCTGCACCGATCTCTCGGGCCACGCCGGGTGATGCGGCACCGAGTTCCTCGACCGACCGGGTCGAGCCGGCAAGGTGCGAGTAAACGAACGTGCTCAGCGCGCCCTGCCGTACGGTGCCGGCCACGGTGGGCATAAGGAAGGGAAGTTCGGCCCGGATGCCGGGGGCGAACGCGCGCAGCACCAGGAATTCCGTTTCCAGCCGGGCGCTGGCCTCGGGGTGGCGGGGCGAGCGGACACGCCAGCGCTTGCCTTCGGAGTCCAGGAGGAGCGCCGAATCGAAGTCTGCCGGATCGTCGGGCGCAGAGCTGACGGCCGTCGGGGTCAGTCCGGGGACTGCCGCGGTTGCCACAGCTGCCAGTTCGATTGGTTTTCTTCTCACCGTTCCACGGTAGGTTGAGCGGCGCCCAAGACGGTGATGCACCACGGCGAGTCTGAAAGATCAGGAATAAATTCCGCTCCGGATGCCGCTGGCCGGGCAGCCCCGTGACGCGCCCGGGCGTCCCCATCGGGGCACGTGCGGATGCCCACATAAGCCGGAGAAAAATGTCATTTGTCGGCGGGAGTCAGTACGGTGGGTACATGAGTCTTACGGAGTCAGCGGCACCCCAAAGCCAAGCCCAGAAGGGCCAGGCCCGGACGGGCCAAACCCCGAAGAGCCAAACCCCGGAGATCCACACCCACGAGGGCACGTCCCTCGCCCCGCACGGCAGCCCGGCGGCCAACCTGCTGATGGACACCGTCCTTCCGGTGCGGCCGGCGCTGGTCGACCGCGGATCCGCTGCCCGGCTGAGGCCCGGAATGCTCGAGGAGCTCATCGGCTCCGGCGGTGCACTGGCCATGGTGCTGTCCGGGCGGCAGGCCCTCATCAACGGCAGCAGCCTGGTGCTGCTGGATGCGGCCGAACTGGCCCAGCACCTGCAGGACACGCCCTACGCCCCGGACCAGCTGATCTATCTGGGCTCGGCACTGCCCGGCTCGGACCTTGTAGCCGGCACCCCCTTGGTCCTTTTCCTCCTGCCGCAGCAGTTCGAGGTCCGTGCGGAGGAATTCGAAGCCCACATTGCCGGCATCCCCGAGGACGCACAGTGGGCAGGGTTCCGTGATGTCGCGGCCACGCTGAACCCTACGGACACGGCCATCTTCATCGAGGCCAGCGCCATTGCCAACTGGCATGCCACCCACACCCACTGCCCGCGCTGCGGGACCGCCACCGAGCCCGAGGCGGGAGGCTGGGTCCGCCGTTGCCCCTCGGACGGCTCAGAGCACTACCCGCGCACCGATCCCGCCATCATCGTCACGGTCGTGGGTCCGGACGACCGGCTGCTGCTCGGCGGCGGCGGTCCGCTCGACGCCCGGAACTATTCCACCCTCGCCGGCTTCGTCGAACCGGGGGAGTCGCTGGAACAGGCAGTGGTCCGGGAGATCGGCGAGGAGGTCGGCGTGCGCGTTACCGCCTGCCAGTACCTCGGTTCCCAGTCCTGGCCCTTCCCGGCCTCGCTGATGCTCGGCTTCACGGCGACCACCGCGGACGCCGACGCCACACCTGACGGCGTCGAGGTCACCCGGGCGCGCTGGTTCAGCCGGAGCGAATTGCAGGAAGCGGTGCTCAGCGGTGAGATCGTCATCTCCAGCCGGCTGTCCATCGCGCGGGCACTGATCGAGCACTGGTTCGGCGGCCGCATCCAGGACCGCGTGGACAGCGCATGAGACCTGGGTGATACCACGCGGCGGCACCCCCCGCGGCGCGGTTCCACCATCGCGGAGCATCCACCGGACACCCTCAAACGACTGAGCAGCACTCGTGAACACAGACATCTTCCAGCCCAGCGCTTTCCCGCCCGCCCAGTCCAACGACAGCGTCCCGGAGACCGAACCCCCGGCGCCGGACAACCGCTCGCTCGAGGAGCGAATCCTCGGCGGTCTGGACGCCGAACAGCGCGAAGTCGCCAGCACGCTGCAGGGGCCCATCTGCGTCCTGGCCGGCGCGGGCACCGGCAAGACCCGCGCCATCACGCACCGCATCGCGTACGGCGTGCATTCCGGCGTGTACAACCCGCAACGGCTGCTGGCCGTCACATTCACCGCGCGGGCAGCGGCCGAAATGCGCAGCCGCCTCCGTGACCTCGGCGTCGGCAACGTCCAGGCCCGCACCTTCCACGCCGCCGCGCTGCGACAGCTCCAGTATTTCTGGCCGCAGGCCGTCGGCGGAGTCCTGCCCAACCTGCTGGACCACAAGGCCCAGATGATTGCCGAGGCGGCCCGGCGGCTGCGTCTGAGCACCGACCGCGCCTCGATCCGCGATCTGGCCTCCGAAATCGAGTGGGCCAAGGTGTCCATGCTGACCCCGGCCAACTACCTGGAAAAAGCCCAGGGCCGCGGCACCCCGGGCGGCTTCGACCTGACCGCCGTCGCCCGCGTCTTCCAGTCGTACGAGGACGTCAAGACCGACCGGAACGTGATCGACTTCGAGGACGTGTTGCTGATCACGGTGGGCATCCTGCAGGAGGACCCGAAGGTCGCCGCCACGGTCCGCGAGCAGTACCGCCACTTCGTCGTCGACGAGTACCAGGACGTTTCGCCCCTGCAGCAGCGTCTGCTGGAACTGTGGCTCGGCGGACGCGACGAGCTTTGCGTCGTCGGGGACGCCAGCCAGACCATCTACTCATTCACCGGCGCCTCTCCAAAGCACCTCCTCGGCTTCAAGGCCCAGTACCCCGGGGCCACCGTGGTCAAGCTGATCCGCGACTACCGCTCCACCCCGCAGGTGGTGAAACTGGCCAACGAGCTGCTGGCCGGCCGGCGCAGCGGCGGACCGGTCGCCGATGCCGCCTGGGCATCACCGCTGCAGCTCGTAGCGCAGCGGCCGCCCGGTCCGGTGCCGGTGTTCACCGAATGCTCCGACGATGAGGCCGAGGCCGCCACCGTGGCGGTGAAGGTGCGCGGACTGCTCGACGCCGGCACTCCGGCCAGCCAGGTCGCCGTGCTGTTCCGCACCAACGGTCAGTCCGAGGCCTACGAACAGGCCCTGGCCTCGGCGGGGATCGGCTACCAGCTGCGCGGCGGGGAACGGTTCTTTGCCCGCAAGGAAGTCCGGGACGCCATCCTGCAGCTGCGGGCGGCCACCCGGGCTGTCGCCGAGACCGCCAGCCCCGAGCCTCTCGGCCAGCTGGTCCGCGACATCGTCGCCTCGCTGGGCTATACGGAGGCGGCCCCGCACAGCGGCGGCGCGCTCCGGGAACGCTGGGAATCCCTCGCCGCGCTCGTCGCGCTGGCCGACGAACTCGTGATCAGCCGCGGTATCCAATTCACCCTTTCGGACTTCGTCAACGAACTCCAGGAACGCTCCCTGGCCCAGCATGCTCCCACCGTCCAGGGTGTCACGCTCGCCTCACTGCACGCCGCCAAGGGACTCGAATGGGACGCCGTTTTCCTCGTTGGACTCAGCGAGGGGCTGATGCCGATCTCCTTTGCCGATAGCCCCGAATCCGTGGACGAGGAGCGCCGGCTGCTGTACGTGGGGATCACCCGGGCCAGGGAGCACCTGTTCCTGTCCTGGTCCACGGCCCGGACCCCGGGCGGGCGCGCCAACAGGAAGCCCTCGCGTTTCCTGGACGGGCTGCGCCCGGACTCGGTGGCGAGCTCATCGGTCCGGGGCAAGGGGACGGCGCCGCGCCGCAAGGCAGCCGTGCCGGCCACCTGCCGGGTCTGCGGAACCATGCTCTCGTCGGGCGCCGAACGCAAAGTGGGCCGCTGCAACCAGTGCCCGCCCAGCTACGAGGAGCAGACCTTCGACGCGCTCCGGCAGTGGCGCAAGGACATTGCGCTTGAAGCCGACGTTCCCGCGTTTGTGGTCTTCACCGATGCCACGCTGACCGCCATTGCCGAGGCCCGGCCCGAATCCCTCGAACAGCTCGCCAAACTTCCCGGCGTGGGACCGTCCAAACTGGAGAAGTACGGCGAAGCGGTCCTGGCTGTGCTGGTCGAAAGCACGACCCTCTGATGGCCGGGAGCAACCCCCCGCCAGCGGGCAAGCCGGCAAACGGGCAGGCCGGCGGACCGGCGGGCAAGCGGGCCGCCAGCCCGGCGGTACCGGCAGCCACACCGCTGACCACCGCCGACGGCGCGCCGGTGGAAGTGCGGCGTTCCGCCCGCCGCCAGCGGACCGTTGCGGCCTTCTGGGAAAACGGCACTGCCGTGGTCGCCATTCCTGCCTCCTTCAGCCGCGCCCAGGAACACGAGTGGGTGCACCGGATGCTGGAGAAGCTGCGGCGGCAGGGGGAGCGGGGGAGCAGAGGCGCCGGACGGCGCCGCCCGCGCAGCGACACCGCCCTGGCGGCCCACGCCGCCGAGCTCTCCGCAAGGTACTTCGGCGGCCGGGCGGTGCCGACCTCGGTCCGCTGGGTGGGGAACCAGAACTCCCGCTGGGGATCCGCAACACCGTCGGACGGGAGTATCCGGCTGTCCGACAAGCTCCAGCCCATGCCTCAATGGGTCATCGACTATGTACTGCTCCACGAACTCGCGCACCTGCTCGTGGCCGGGCATAACGCCGCGTTCTGGCGGTTGCTCGAGGCCTACCCGGACACCGCACGGGCGAAGGCCTTCCTCGAAGGCGTTTCCTTCGCCGCCTCCCGCGGCATCACACCGGGCGGCGAGGACGATGACGTGTCCGACGTCGACCCGGCGGAGATCTCCGACTGATACCGCCCTGATCCGGCGGGGTCCGCGACTGTCACGGAAAAGCCCCGGCCGGATCCGAAGATCCGGCCGGGGCGGCCCCCTGATCCGCTAGGGCTTGGGGTTTTCGCCTTCTCCGGGAGTGTCGTCGCCGGTGCCGCCATCGCCGTCGCCATCGGCCTTTCCGGTGTCGTCCGCAGCTGCCTGCGTGTCCTCCGGCTCGTCGAATCCGCCGTTCAGCAGCTTCTGCAGGGCGTCGTCAACCTCGGAGTCGCTGGCCTCGGCCAGCTGGCGGCGCTGGCTGAATCCCTTCGGGTCCTCCAGATCTTCGGCGGTGGGCAGCAGATCAGGGTGCTGCCAGATCGCGTCGCGGCCGTCGACGCCGCGTTCGTCCTTGAGTGAGGCCCACAACGCGGCGGCCTCACGAAGCCGGCGCGGCCGCAGTTCCAGTCCGACCAGGGAGGAAAAGGCGTGTTCGGCCGGCCCTCCGGTGGCGCGGCGGCGGCGTACCGTCTCACGCAGCGCCGCGGCCGAGGGCAGCAGCTTTTCGGTGGCGGCCCAGCTCAGTTCGTCGACCCAGCCTTCCACGAGCGCGAGGGCGGTCTCAAGCTTCTCCAGCGCCTGCTCCTGGGCGGGCGTGCGCTGCGGCATGAAGACCCCCTGGGACAGGGCCTCCTGAATGCCCTCCGGGTTGCCCGGATCGAGCTCGCGGGCGAGCTCCTCGATCTTCGAGGTGTCGATGTGGATGCCGCGGGCGTACGCTTCGATCGCGCCGAGGAGGTGGCCCCGCAGCCAGGGAACCTGGACGAACAGCCGGGCGTGGGCGGCTTCACGGACCGCCAGGAACAAGCGGATGTCATTCTCCGGAAGGCTGAGGCCTTCGCCGAATTTCGCCACGTTGGAGGGCAGCAGCGCCATTTCGAGGTCGGCGAGCGGGACGCCGATGTCCGTCGAGCTGACGACCTCGGCTGACAGGGCTCCGATGGCCTGGCCGAGCTGCATGCCGAAGATTGCCCCGCCCATGTTCTGCAGCATGGAGGACGCGCCGCCCATCATTGCCTTCATTTCCTCGGGCATCTGCTCGGTCATGGCGGTGGACAGCGCATTCGCGATGCTGTTAGCGACCGGCTCGGTCAGCCGTTTCCAGGTGCCGAGTGTTTCTTCGACCCACTCGGCCCGGGACCAGGCCCGGCCGATCAGACCGGTGGCCGGGAGGCCAGTGACCTGGTCAAGCCACAGTTCGGCGAGCCGCAGGGCCTCGTCGACCTCGCGCGACTGCTGTGCCGTGACGGACGGGTCGGAGCCGCTCGCTGCCACGCGCCGGGCGTTCTCGTGCGCCAGCTGCCAATTGACGGGGCCCTCCGAGGAAGCGCTCATCATGGCCTGGACCTGGGAGAACATCTGGGCGAGGAGATTCGGGTCGTCCGGCAGCCCCGCGGCCTTCGCCAATTCCGCTGGGTCGATGTTCCCCATGCCCTTGCCACCCATCAGGTTCTTCAGCATTTCTGCCAGCGGATCCTGGGGTTCCTCGTCGCCATTGGACGGATTAAGTGGGTTGGAGGTCATGATCCCGCCGATCGTCGGTGTAGCTGCTTCTCACGTTCACGGTACCGCGCGGCCAGCGGGCTGTCTGCCGAAACCCCGCGACGTTCGCTGTCGGCAAAGAGCCCAGCCGGCAGCCGAGCGCGTAGTGTTGGAAACTGGAATATTTGCAGGCGGCAGCCGCGGCGCAGGCTGCGGACGCGGCGCGCTTATCAGGGGTCTGCAGGGTCCCCGGCGCCGGCACGGAGAGGTCCTTCATTGACGATAACGCAGGGCGAGCAGCCCGCCAGCGAGCCGGCGGCCGGCCAGTCCCGGGGCCGCCGGGCCCTCCTCGCCGGGCCGCGTTCCGGGCGGAAGCGGGACAAACGGTCCTCAGCCATGCTGGTGTCGGGGCTGCTGGCACTGGGGCTCGGGGTCACCGCCCTGACCCTGCCGGTCCCGTACGTCGTGGAGTCACCCGGTCCGACGTTCAACACACTGGGCACCGACAACGGCAAACCGGTCATCAGCGTCACCGGCCATGAGGCGTTCCCCGCGAAGGGCAACCTGGACCTCACCACCGTCTACGTCGACGGCGGCCCAAACGGGCCGGTGACGGTCATGGAAGCGTTCACGGCCTGGCTCAGCGGCGCCAAAGCCGTCTATCCCGAGGAACTGGTCTTCCCCACCGGGGTGACAAAGGAGCAGTCCCAGCAGGAGAGCGCCGTCGCGATGACGACCTCGCAGGAGAACGCCGTAGCCGCCGCCCTCAAGGAACTGGGCATCCCGTTCGAGCAGAAGATGCAGATCGCCGGAGTGCCGGAGGGCTCCGCCTCCACCGGCAAGCTTCAGGAAAACGACGTCCTCGTGTCCGTCAACGGCAAGCCCGCCACCGCGCTGAGTGTCGTCCAGGACGAACTGGCGGCCGGCAACGGTTCCCCGGTGGAGGTCGTTGCCGACCGTGACGGCAGCAAGGTGACTGCAAGCGTTACACCGACCAAAACCGCTGCCGGGCGGTTCATCCTCGGAGTCATGCTGCAGTATCAGTTCAAGTTCCCCTTCGACGTCAAGATCTCCCTGGAGAAGGTGGGCGGCCCGAGCGCCGGGATGATGTTTGCCCTGGGCATTGCGGACACCGTCACCCCCGGTGACCTGACCGGCGGCAAGCACGTCGCGGGAACCGGAACCATCACCCCCGACGGCGCCGTCGGCCCGATTGGCGGCATCAGCCAAAAGATGCACGGCGCCCGGTCCGGTGGCGCCACGCTGTTCCTTGCCCCGGCCGCCAATTGCGACGACGTCGTTGGGCATATCCCGGACGGATTGCAGGTGGTTCGGGTCGAGAATCTGGCAGATGCACGGAAAGCGGTTGAACTGGCCGCGTCTGGGGCCGACACATCTGGTCTTCCGGCTTGCTCCAGCCACTAGACTGGCCGCGGAACTAAGAACCGCCGCCACTCGTGGCACCTATGACGGCTTCGCCGCCCAGCTGGGGCGGGGCCGACGGTCGCTTCACGGCAGCAACTTTGAGTTCCGGCCAGGAAGCGCCGCACTGATAACTGAATCCAGTAACTGTCGACCAGCTATGAGGTACCGAGTTTGTCCCGTCCCGCCAGCCCAGTCCCGCCCGGAAGACCCCAGCAACGACGAGGCGCACTGACGCCGACGTTGATTGTTGTCGCCTTGATCGTGGTCGGCTTCATCTTCTTCGCCAATGTCTGGACGGACGTCCTCTGGTACCAGCAGCTAGGCTTCTTCGAAGTCTTCGTGACCGAGAACGTGGCACGGATCGTCATCTTCCTGGTTGGATTCGCGCTGATGTTCTCCGCCGTGTTCTTCGCCATCAGGATCGCCTACCACGCACGACCCGTGTACGCGCCGGACTCGGACATCCGGGACAACCTCAACCGCTACCAGGTACAGCTGGAACCGGTCCGCCGCGTTGTCATGGTCGGCCTGCCCATCCTCTTCGGGTTGTTTGCCGGAAGCGCCGCGGCCAGCCAGTGGCAGAAGGTGCTCCTGTTCCTGAACCAGGAATCCTTCGGCCAGAACGATCCGCAGTTCGGGCTCGACATCAGCTTTTACCTGATGACCCTGCCCTTCCTGGGCTTCGTTACCGGATTCCTGATCAGCGTCACCATCGTCGCCGGTATTGCCGGCGTCCTGACCCATTATCTCTACGGCAGCATCCGGATCATGGAACGCGGCATCTTCACCAGCCGGGCGGCGCAGATCCACCTTGCCGTCTCCGGCGCCGCCTTCCTGTTGCTGCTGGGCGTCAACTTCTGGCTTGACCGCTACGCCACCGTGCAGAACAGCGGCGGTCGCTGGGCCGGTGCTTTGTACACGGACGTCAACGCCGTCATCCCCACCAAATCCATTCTGGCCGTGGCCGCGGCCCTCGTTGCCGTGTTGTTCATTGTCGCCGCGGTGATCGGCAAGTGGCGGCTGCCCGTC
This sequence comes from Arthrobacter ginsengisoli, assembly GCF_031456935.1. Lineage (NCBI taxonomy): Bacteria > Bacillati > Actinomycetota > Actinomycetes > Micrococcales > Micrococcaceae > Arthrobacter > Arthrobacter ginsengisoli. The sequence continues at coordinate 229,799 of NZ_JAVDVQ010000005.1, forward strand.
ATCGGTACTGCCATGCTTGTCATCACCTCGATCCTGGCCGGTGGCGTCTACCCCTGGGTGATCCAGCAGTTCCAGGTCCGCCCTTCGGAGCAGACGCTGGAGAAGCGGTTCATCGAGCGCAACATCGCCATGACCCGCACGGCGTACGGCCTGGATAAAGTCCAGGAGACGAGGTACAACGCCACCACCGTCACCACCACGGGCGCCCTCGCTCCCGATGCGCAGACCGCCGCCAACATCCGGCTGCTGGATCCGAACCTCATCTCGGACGCCTTCTCCCAGCTCGAGCAGTACCGGCCGTACTACCAGTTCCCCAGCGCCTTGAACGTGGACCGCTACGAGATCGACGGCAAGATCCAGGACACCGTCATCGCCGTCCGCGAGCTCAACCCGGACGGGTTGAGTGCCAACCAGCAGTCCTGGCTGAACCGGCACGTCGTCTACACGCACGGCTACGGTGTCGTCGCCGCCAAGGGCAACAAGTTCACCGTCGACGGCAAGCCCGATTTCCTGCAGTCCGGAATCCCGTCCACCGGCGTGCTCGGCGATGACTCGACGTACCAGCCGCGGGTCTACTTCGGCGAGAACTCGCCCGACTACTCGATCGTCGGAGCGCCCGAGGGCTCCCAGCACCGCGAGCAGGACCGGCCGGCAGCCAAGGAAGGCGACGGCGAAACGCAGTACACCTTCACCGGAGACGGCGGACCGAACGTCGGCAGCTTCTTCAACAAGGTCCTCTACGCCATCAAGTTCCAGTCTTCGGACCTGCTGCTTTCCGACGGCGTGAACGCCGAGTCGCAGATCCTTTACGACCGCAATCCCCGCGAGCGGGTCGAGAAGGTTGCCCCGTACCTCACGGTGGACGGAAACGCGTACCCGGCCGTTGTCGACGGACGGGTGAAGTGGATCGTGGACGGCTACACCACCAGCCAGTACTACCCCTACTCGCAGCAGGAGCAGCTCTCCGAAGCCACCGCCGACTCGCAGACTACCGCGGGGCGGACTGCTTCGCTGCCAAACACTTCCGTCAACTACATCCGCAACTCCATCAAGGCCACGGTGGACGCCTACGACGGCAAAGTGACGCTCTACGCCTGGGACGACCAGGACCCGGTCCTGAAGGCATGGCAGAACGTCTTCCCGTCCTCGCTGAAGCCGTTTTCGGAAATGTCCGGGCAGCTTATGAGCCACGTCCGCTACCCGGAGGACCTGTTCAAGGTCCAGCGCGAACTCCTGGGCCGCTATCACGTCACCCAGGCGGACAACTTCTACACCAACAATGATGCCTGGAGCGTCCCGAACGATCCGACCGTCCAGGACGAGGTCAAGCAGCCCCCGTACTACATGTCACTGAAAATGCCTGACCAGGAGAAGTCCGCGTTCCAGCTGACGTCGTCATTTATTCCGCAGGTGGTCAACGGAAACGCCCGCAACGTGCTCTACGGCTTCCTGGCCGCGGACTCCGACGCGGGCAAGGAGAAGGGCGTGAAGGCGGAGAGCTACGGCCAGCTCCGGCTCCTCCAGATCCCGCCCGAAGCCAATGTTCCCGGCCCCGGCCAGGCACAGAACAAATTCAACTCTGACCCCACCGTGTCGCAGGCGCTGAACCTGCTGCGCCAGGGTGCCTCGGCGGTCCTCAACGGGAACCTGCTGACGCTGCCGGTTGGTGGCGGCATGGTGTATGTGCAGCCCGTTTACCTCCGGTCCACGGGCGAAACGTCCTACCCCACGCTGCAGCGCGTCCTGGTGGCGTTTGGTGACAAGATCGGATTCGCGCCGACCCTGGACGAGGCCCTGAACCAGTTGTTCGGCGGTGAGTCAGGTGCAAGTGCCGGCGACTCGGCCAACAACGGGCAGACGCCCGCGACGCCGGGCACCCCGGCCGCTCCGGGCAGCACCGACGCCAAGGCCGAGTTGAAGGCCGCCCTGGACGATGCCAATGCCGCCATCCGTGCCGGCCAGGAGGCCCTCGCGAAGGGCGACTTCGCCGCGTACGGGGAGCAGCAGAAGAAGCTGTCCGCGGCCCTGCAGCGGGCGATCGACGCCGAAGCCAAGATCGCCGCGACGCCGGCGGCGACCACTCCGGAGGCAACCCCGGCCCCCACGCCGAGCAGCTGACGCGCGGCTAAGCCAGACAGGTCGAACCGCTGCACGGCCGAAGGCCGGGTTGGCGCTCCAGCGGAGCGCGAACCCGGCCTTTTCGGTGGCACCGGGTGCCGTCTCCGGCCCCGGGAGACGCACATCACGCCCCCTCGATTTGGCCTCATGTTCACCGGAAGGTAGAGTTGATCTTGCGACGCGGGGTGGAGCAGTTCGGTAGCTCGCTGGGCTCATAACCCAGAGGTCACAGGTTCAAATCCTGTCCCCGCAACTGAAGGGAAGGTCCGGAACACTGGAAACAGTGTTCCGGACCTTCTGCTTTAAGGGGTTAGCGGCCCAAATGTGGGGGTCTCGCCGGCCGCGGGGGATTAGCGGCCAGGGCGGTGGTTCGGGCGGCTCCAAAAGTAGGGTAGTGTTGATCAAGCGACGCGGGGTGGAGCAGTTCGGTAGCTCGCTGGGCTCATAACCCAGAGGTCACAGGTTCAAATCCTGTCCCCGCAACTGAAGAAGAAGGAAAGGCCCGGATCTGCTGATCCGGGCCTTTCCTTTTGCCCCCGGCACGCGTGGCGGTGCTAGCCGTCCTTGAGCCGCTGGTAGGTCTCCAGCGCCCTGGCCCGGGACTCCGGCAGCCCGACGATCGGTTCCGGGTAGCCCGCTGCCAGGCCGCCGGCCTTCCACGGTTCGTGGATCGCCTTGTCGTCCAGGCCGGACAGCTCCGGGAGGTATTCGCGCAGGTAGCGGGCGCCGGCGTCGAACTTCCTGCTTTGGGTGACCGGGTTGAAGATCCGGAAATACGGCGAGGCGTCGGCGCCGGATCCGGCCACCCACTGCCAGTTCGCCGGGTTGCTCGCGGCGTCGGCGTCCACCAGGGTGTCCCAGAACCAGGCTTCGCCGAGCCTCCAGTCGGCCAGCAGGTTCTTGACCAGGAAACTCGCGGCTGCCATCCTGACCCGGTTGTGCATCCAGCCGGTCTGCCAGAGCTGGCGCATGCCGGCGTCGACGAGCGGATAGCCGGTGCGGCCCTGCTGCCAGGCCGCGAGTTCGGCGTTGGAGGGCGCCTGCCAGGCGAAGCGGTCGAACTCGGGCCGGTAGTTCCGCGTGGCCAGCTGCGGGTTCTCGTAGAGCAGCTGCCAGCAGAACTCCCGCCAGCCGAGTTCGGAGCGGAAGATCCCGACGTCGGCCGGTGCCGAGTGCGGAAAGCGTTCGCGCAACGCGTGCCAGATCCGGAAAGGGCTGATTTCGCCGAACCGCAGATGCGGGGAGAGCCGGCTGGTTCCCTCGACCCCCGGGACGTCCCGGCCGGTGCCGTAGTCTTCAGCGGGTCCATCGAGGAAGTCCGCCAGGCGCTGCCAGGCTCCGGCTTCCCCGGGCTGCCAGGTGGTCGCGAGGCCGCCGCTCCAGTCCGGTCTGCGGGGCAGCAGCCGCCAGCTGTCCAGGGCGTCGCCGGCGGGAGGCCTGCCCCCCGCGTCCGTGGAAGGGGCCGGGAGGCGCTCCGGGGCATCCAGCGGGAGCCGCGGCTCGGAACCGTCGAGGCAGGCGCGCCAGAAGGGCGTGAAGACCTTGTACGGTCCGCCCGCCCCGGTCCGCACCGTCCACGGCTCGAACATCAGGTTCGCTTGGAAGCTGGCCGCCTTGAGACCGTGTTCCGCCGCCCAGTCCTTGACTCCGGCGTCCACACGGCGTTCGGGGCCCCCGTAGCGGCGGTTCCACAGCACCGTGGAGGCCCCGGTTTCGAGCGCGAGGTCCCTGATGATGTCCGTGGCCGGGCCGCGGCGCAGCAGCAGCCTGGATCCGGCGGCCTCCAGTGCGGCGGCGAGGTCGGTCAGTGAATGGTGCAGCCACCATTTCGTGGCACCGCCCAGGGGCCGCACGCCCGGGGAGTCCTCGTCCAGAACATAGACCACGATCAGCGGCTGTCCCAGCGAGGCCGCTTCGCTCAGGGCGGGGTTGTCGTCCAGCCGGAGATCGTCGCGGAGCCAGACCAGGGTCGAAGACGGGGAGCCGGAATCCATGGATCCACGGTACACGCGGAGCCGCCCCAGGCCGCGCCACAACGGCGGGCCCCGTCCGCGACGACGGAGGCCGGGCCCGGTGACCGTCCGTGGACGATCCGGGCCCGGCCTCTGGCCTGTCCGGTGTCAGGGTCCGGCGGAAACGCGCCGGGGGAGTGCCTACAGCTTGTCGAAGTCTGTTTCGTCGACGGTCGAACCGGCGGGGCGGCTTTCACCGGCGCCGATGGCGGCGGGAGAGGTGCCGGATTTCAGCGCGGCGAGCCGGGCCTCGATCTCGGTCTGCTCGCCGAGGTCCTCCAGCGAGTTGAACTGTGCGTCCAGGCTGGAGGCGGCGAGTTCCTGCTGGCCGCGCACCTTGGCTTCCTCGCGTCGGATCTTCTCTTCGAAGCGGCCCACCTCGGACGTGGGATCCATGAAGTCGATGCTCTTCATGGCATCGTGCACCTGGGTCTGGGCCGCGGCGGTCTTGGAGCGGGCCACCAGCTCGTTGCGCTTGCTGGTGAGCTCGTTGAGCTTGCCCTTCATCTGGTCCAGGCCGTGCTTGAGCTTGTCCACGACCTCGGACTGGGATGCGATGCTTGGCTCGGCGGACTTTGCTTCGTTTTCCGCGGACATCTGGCGCTGCAGCGCCACTTTGGCGAGGTTGTCGAACTTCTCGGCGTCGCCAATGTCGCCTTTGGCGCGGTACTCATCAGCCTTGCGGGACGCAGCGAGGGCCTTTTTGCCCCAGTCCTGGGCATTCCTGATGTCCTCGTTGTAGTCGTCCTGGAGCATCCGCAGGTTGCCGATGGTCTGGGCCACGGCCGACTCGGCTTCGGCGATGTTGTTGGTGTAGTCCCGGACCATCTGGTCCAGCATCTTCTGCGGGTCCTCCGCCTGGTCCAGCAGGGAATTGATGTTGGCCTTCGCCAGCTGCGCCATGCGGCCGAAAATGGACTGCTTCATGGTGTTACCTTTCGTCCTGCTCAGTGGTTCCCACTGAATTTCGGTGAACAGAGAAATGTACCGCTTCTATCCGCCGGCCGGAGCGTTCCCGCCGGCGCCTAGTCTGTGTAACCCGGTTGTTGGCCACGGGTTGTCTAGAAGTCGCCGCCGCCGCCAAAGTCGCCGCCCCAGCCGCCGCCGGAATCGCCGCCACCGCCCCAGCCGCCACCCCAGCCGCCGCCGGAATCGCCTCCGCCCAGGCCGCCGCCTCCGCCGCCACCATGCAGGATGGAGTTGATCAGGATGCCGCCGAGGATGGCGCCGCCCAGGCCTCCGCCTCCGCCGCCGCCGAACATTCCGCCCCGGCCGTAGCCCTGGTTGGCGTAGCCGCCGAAATGGTCGACGTCGGACTGGGCCAGCTGTGCCGCCTGCGCCGCCAGTGCGTGCGCCTGCTGGGCGTACTGCAGCGCCGTGACCGGGTCGGTGCGGGAGATTGACAGTGCGTAGTCCAGGTTCCGCTGGGCCTCTGCCAGACGGGTTCGGGCCTCGGTGCCCACGCCGCCGCGGCGGGCCGTGATGTAGTCCGAGGTGGCGCTGATCTGCGCCTGCGCGGACATGATGCTCTGCTGCAGCGACGCCTGCGCACGGCGGATCTGTTCCTGCTGGTCACGGATGCCGGAAAGGGCAGTATCCAGCGACTGGTGCGCCGTCTCGACCCGCTCCAGAGTGGCAATCGGATCGATCTTGCCGCCCTGGATTTCGGCCTTGACCTGCGCCAGTGCCGCTTCCACCGCGGCGACCGGCCCGGCCAGCTCGGGGTGCGCCCCGGACTGGATCAGGGCCCGGGCCTGGGCCAGGTCCTGGGAGGTGTCGACGACCGCGGACTCAAGGCCGCTGCGCGCCTCATCGAGGCTCCCGGCGACCTTTGTGATGGCACCGATCAGCACGTTCGTCTGGTGCAGGCTCTCTTCCGCCGCCCGGACGGCGACGGCCGCGAGGCTACCTTCGCCGGCGGTGAGTTTCTCCCGGGCGGTGACGGAGGCGTTCTGTACGAACGCGAGCCTTTCCTTGGCCTGGGTGATGTTGTCGGCCACCTGTACCAGCGCGCCCTCGGCGTACTTGCCCCGCAGTTCCGTCAGCAAATGCTCGGCGCTGGCGATCCTTGCTTCCGCCTCACCCGCGCCGGTGCTGACCGCGGCCAGGGCCTGCGGGGCGTTCTTCTCCAGCTCCCGCAGTGAATCGAAGTCGGTTTTCTGCTCCAGCAGGGAGCCAAGCGCGGCCTCGGAACGGCGGATGATCTCAGTCAGCCAGGCCCGCTGCTGCTCCTCGGTATCGGGGATGTGGTCATCGAGTTGCTGCTGCAGTTTGAACGACTCGGACATGTGCCCCTTGGCGTCCTGCAAAGCCTTCGTGAAGTTTCCGACGGCGGCGTCACCATATTGTGCCTGCGCGAAGCCAAGCTCCTGCTCGCTGGACTTGATGGCGTCGTCGGCCTCGATCAGGAGTGAGCCGCTCTTGCGGCGCAATTCCTCGACCGTGAGCCCGGCCAGCGGATCCGGCTGGGCCCCCTGCGGGCCGTTGCCCGCCGCCGCTCCCGCGGCGGCCTTCTTCCGGCGGTTGCGGAGGTAGAGGTACGTGCCTGCGCCGCCGGCCGCGACAACACCGATGCCAACCAGCACGGCGTTTCCGGCGCCATCTTCAGACGGGACAGTACCTTTGCCTCCGCTGGCGGCATCGCCGATGGCTGCCGCGCTGTCGATGGCTGCCTGCGCGTAGTCTCCCTTGCGCAGGTTCGGGTCAACCGCGCTGGACACGATGGTGTCGCGCTGGGCGTTCGTGATCTTACTGTTCGATGGCTTGCTCAACTGGTACTGGCGGGTGTCCGTGGCAACCGTCAACATCATGGCATTGGCGCCAAGGTTTGCCTTTTCCGCCACCTCGGTGGCCCAGGCAACCCGGTCGGTGGGGTTCTCGAATTTCTTCACGTAGACGACGTGGTACGTCATCGCGTGGTCGGTGCCGAGCTGCTGGATGGCCTGTTCCACCTCGCCCCTCCGGTCGCGCAGGACGCCGGCGGAGTCAACCACCTTCGTGACGGGGTCGAGCGTAACCGGATCTTCAGCGAGGGCCGGGGCGGCGGGAAGCGCCAGCAGCCCGGCGACGCCAAGAACGGCGAGGAGACGTTTATAGGTAGACCGCATGTGCAACCCTTCGGCACTTCTGCGACCAGTTCGGGCCGAACCGGTCGTCACAGAATGCAGCAGCGCCCCCACGCAGATGTAAAGCCGCAGGTCGCTGTGGCAATTCCATTTGATTCTATGGTGCACCCAATTGGCAGTCCACCGGCGGGAATATGCCACCAGCGAAAAGCGCTTAAGGTGGTCAACAAAGCCGTCAGCAGCCCCGGCAGCAACGCTGCCAGCAGCCATTCGTGGCGTTCAGCAACCTCCCAGCAAACGTGCGCTCTAGTATCAGTGAGATCGTCCATAGTTAATACAAACGAGGATGAAAGGAAGTCTTATGTCTGAGAACCCAGCGCAGGGCGCGTCACCAGAGAACCGGGAGCCTGCCACGCCGAACGAGGGCACTTCGGGGCGCCCCCAGGCTGCCCCGGCGCCGGACTCAGCACAGGCGAATCCGACCCTCCGGCTGGACCCGGCTGCGGACAACGCCCCGCAGCCGGTCTACCCGCAACACCGGCCGTCCTACGGCCATCCCCCGGCACCGGAGACGCAGCAGTTCGATGCCGCGCAGGAGCGCGTCCAGCAGGGCGCTCCCGGCCAGCCCAACCCGCAGCAGAACCACGGATACGGCCAGGCCGGGGCCAACCCGGCATTTGGCCTTCCGCAGCAGGCGCACAGCCAGCAGGGAAACGTCCAGCACGGCCAGGCCCCATACAGCCAGGTCCCGTACGGCCAGCCGCAGTACGGCGGCTTTGGCGGCAACCAGCCAGGTTCGCCGTACGCGTCCAACCCTGCCCACGCCCCCAAGCGCAAGGCTGCCTTCGGTGTCCCGACCCTGGTGGCCAGCATCCTCGCCGCTGGCCTGGTCGGCGGCAGCGTGGTCGCCGGGACCACCCAGCTGTTGGGGGACCGGGCCATCACGTCCCTGGGTTCCAACAGCAGCAGCAGCCAGGCCGGCCCTGTGATCGTGAACAACAGGGATGACGTGAATGCCATCACCGCGGCCGCGGTGAAGGCCACTCCCAGTGTGGTCACCATCAAGGCCACGAACGGCAGTGAGGGCGGCACCGGCTCCGGCATCATTCTGGACGGAGAAGGCCATGTCCTCACCAACACCCACGTCGTCACCCTCGACGGCACGGCGGCGAACGCCTCGATCGAAGTCCGGCTCAGTGACGGCAAGGTTTACAGCGCCAAGATCGTCGGCACGGATCCGCTGTCGGACCTCGCGGTGGTGCAGATCCAGAACGCCTCCGGCCTGGTCCCGGCAGTGCTGGGCGACTCCGGCAAGCTGAACGTCGGCGACACCGCCGTCGCGATCGGCTCGCCCCTGGGCCTCACGGGGACCGTCACTGACGGCATTGTCTCGACCCTGAACCGCACCATCAGCGTTGCCTCGTCGGCAGCTCCCAAGAACAGCGCGGACAGCCCGCAGGGCGGTGACCAGGGTTTCCAGTTTGCCCCGCCGGACGGCGGGCAGGGTCAGACCAACACCAACCAGGGCAGCATCTCGATCAACGTGATCCAGACCGACGCAGCCATCAACCCCGGCAACTCCGGCGGTGCCCTGGTCAACACGAAGGGCGAGATCATCGGCGTGAATGTCGCCATCGCCTCGGCGAGCGGTGACTCCTCGGCCAGCGGCAACATCGGCGTTGGGTTCAGCATCCCGATCAACCACGCCAAGCGGGTCGCGCAGGAGATCATCAGCAACGGCAAAGCCACCCACGGCCAGTTCGGCGTGAGCGTGAAGCAGAAGACCGCGAGCTCCTCGGCTTCCGGCTTCTCCGTCGGGGCCGAGGTCGCCACCGTTGAAGCCGGCTCCGCTGCCGACAAGGCCGGGGTGAAGGTCGGCGACGTCGTGACAAGGTTCCAGGAACTCGCCATCAGCGATCCGAACCAGCTCACTGCCGCCGTGCGCGAGCAGCCGGCCGGGGCATCGGTCAAGGTCATCGTCGTCCGCGACGGCAAAGAACAGCAGCTCGACGTGACCCTCGGCGCAGCCGCCGAACAGTAAGCGCAGCCGCCGAACAGTAAGCGCAGCCGCCGAACAGTAAGGCTGGCAGGGATCCAAGCCGAAAGGCCGGGCAGCACCACAAGGTGCTGTCCGGCCTTCGCACTGCGGTGCGCGGCCCTGACACAGGCCTTAACCCAAGCCTCGCCGGCCACCCCCGATATGGTTAGCTAGGAACTACCCGGCACTCCCCGGTGTTCCGTGGCCACGACCCCACCCGGCTGGCTGTCCACCCGCATGGAAGGCTGCTGTAAACACAGTGGAAGAGACATTGAAGATCATCGTGCTGGTCAAGCACGTCCCGGACGCCCAGTTCGACCGTCACCTTACCGGTGAGGGCCACACCACGGACCGCTCCGAGAGCATCCTGTCCGAACTGGACGAGTACGCCCTCGAAGCCGCGCTGCAGCTGACCGAGGCCCGGGGCGGGGAAGCGGCCGGCAACAAGGTCATTGCCCTGAGCATGGGACCCGCCGGTGCCGTCAACGCAGTGAAGAAGTCCCTGCAGATTGGCGCCAGCGAAGGCGTCCACCTCTGCGACGACGCGCTGGCCGGGTCCGACGCCGCCGCCACCTCGCTCGCGCTGGCCGCAGCCATCCGCCACCTCGGCGCTGACACCCCCGCAGACCTCATCATCACCGGCATGGCCTCCACCGACGGCGAAACGTCCCTGGTCCCCGCCCAGCTCGCGGAGCGGCTCGACCTGCCGCAGCTCACCTTCGCGTCCTCGCTGGAGCTCGACGGCGGCAAACTCATCGCCCGCCGCGACGGCGACTCCCACGCGGATACGGTCGAGGCCACCCTGCCCGCCCTCGTCTCGGTTACGGACCAGATCAACGACCCCCGGTACCCGAATTTCAAGGGCATCATGGCGGCCAAAAAGAAGTCCATTACCACGCTGAGCCTTGCCGACATCGGCGTCGACCCGGCGCACGTCGGACGGTCCGGGTCCTGGACCGCCGTCGAATCCGCCGAAGCACGCCCGGCACGCACCGCCGGCACCATCATCACCGACGAGGGCGACGCCGGCATCAAGCTGGTTGAGTTCCTGGCCGCCCAGAAGCTGCTCTAAGGGGATTCTCAGACATGGCAAAAGTACTGGTATTCATTGACAACCCCGGTCAGGCCCTGAAGAAGGCCAGCCTGGAGCTGCTCACCATGGCCCGGTCCCTGGGCGAGCCTGCGGTCGCCTTCAACGGCGACCTGCACAACGACGTCGCGGAAACCCTCGCGGCCTATGGCGCCCAGGCGGTCTACCGGCCTTCAGTGGCGGACCTCGACGACTACCTCGTCGGTCCCAAGGCCTCCTACCTGGCTGCCGCGGTGCAGACCGCCGGTGCCACTGTCGTCCTGACCGAGAACTCGGCGGAGGCCAAGGAAGTCGCCGCGCGTCTCGGCATCAAGCTCGGGGCCGGCGTGATCACCGACGTCGTCGCGGTGGACCCCGACGGAACCGCGCACAAGTCCGTTCTGGCAGGTTCCTATCTGACGGCCGCGAAGGCCACGACCCCGGTCGCCGTCCTGACGGTCAAGGCCAACAGCCTCACGCCTGAACCGGCCGTCACGGGCACGGCGCCGGCTTCCGTTACCGTGGACGTGCCGGCGGGTGCAACCACGGCCGCGGCCCGGATCACGGCCCGCAGCGAGAAGGCCGCCAGCGGCCGCCCGGATCTTGCCGAGGCGCGGATTGTTGTCGCCGGCGGCCGCGGCGTCGACGGCAACTTCGGCCCGGTGGAAGAGCTCGCCGATGCCCTCGGTGCGGCCATCGGGGCTTCGCGCGCCGCAACGGACGCGGGCTGGATCGGCCACGACGCGCAGATCGGGCAGACCGGGAAGACCGTTTCGCCCCAGCTGTATATCTCAGCCGGCATCTCGGGGGCCATCCAACAGAAGGCCGGAATGCAGACCGCCAAGGTGATCGTCGCCGTGAACAAGGATGCCGAGTCGCCCATCTTCGAGATCGCCGACTTCGGCATCGTCGGGGACCTCTTCCAGGTCCTGCCGCAGGCCACTGCAGAAATCAAGAAGCGCCGGGGCTGATTCCTTGAACACCGTTGCCGCGCAGGCGCAGAGCCCGTTCGATCCGGACCGCCACCGGATCGAGCGGGTGCTTTGTTTCGCCGCGCACCCGGACGACATCGACTTCGGCGCCGCCGGCGCCATCGCCGCCTGGACCGCCGCGGGTGTCCAGGTCAGCTACTGCATCATGACCGACGGCGACGCCGGCGGCTTCGACCCCGGGCAGCGGGACGAGATTGTCCGGCTGCGGAACGAGGAACAACGCCGGGCCGCCGCCCTCGTCGGGGTGACCGACATTCACTACCTGCACGAGCGCGACGGCTACCTCGAGCCCTCGCACGGGGTGATCCGCGACGTGGTGCGGCTGATCCGGCAGCTCCGGCCCGACGTCGTGCTCTCGATGCACCCGGAGCGGGACTGGAGCAGGCTCCAGAAAAGCCATCCGGACCATCTGGCGGTGGGGGAGGCAGTGACCCGGGCGGTGTATCCGGCACTGGAGAACCCGTTTGCGTATCCGGAGCTGGCAGCAGCCGGGCTGGAGGCCTACAAGCTGCCGTGGCTGTGGCTCTTCGCGGGCCCGGCGGAACGCGACAACCACTTCGTCGACGTCACGGAACATGTCGAGGGCAAACTCGCCGCGATCCACGTCCACGTCAGCCAACACCCCGACATCGAGGCCATGGACCGCACCGTCCGCGGACTCATGCACTGGACGGCGGAACGCGGCGGATTCCCGGCCGGTCGCAGCGCCGAGGCGTTCCACGTCGTCACAGTCAACGGCCCCGGGACCATCGCCGGCTTCTAGTGTTGCCCCCCGCTGTCCTCTCCTCTAAGCTGGCCTCTGTTTAAATCATATTTAATTGAGGAAGGCAGACTTTAATGGCGAAGACTGCGCAGCACCCCGTACTTGTCATCATGGGCGTCTCGGGATCAGGAAAGTCCACCGTGGCCGGGCTGCTGGCCGGCCGGCTCAGCTGGGATCTCGCGGAAGGCGACGACCTGCACCCGCCGGCGAATGTGGCCAAGATGCACGCCGGACAGCCGCTGACCGACGAGGACCGCTGGCCCTGGCTGGAGAGCATCGCCGGGTGGATCCGTGCCCACACCGCAGCCGGGACGCCCGGCGTCGTCACGTGCTCCGCGTTGAAAAAGCGCTACCGGGATGTCCTGCGCGGCGACGGTGTGGTGTTTGTTTTCCTCGACGGCGCCAAGGACCGGATCTCGGACCGGCTGGCCTCCCGGCACGGGCACTTCATGCCCCCGGCATTGCTCGAGTCCCAGTTCGAGGCACTCGAAGCGCCGGGCGGGGACGAAACCTACATCAGCCTCAGCGTCTCCGCCACACCCGCGGAAGAAGCCCAGGAGATCATCGACCGGCTGGGTCTCGGCGACGGCGGCGCCACCAGCCAGTAGCCATCCTGCCAGTCCGTCCACCAGTCATTCCAGCTAGGAACACCCTTTGCACACTCTGTTAGCCCTGCAGCATCCGGCTGCCGTTGAGGCGGCGGCCGGTATCAACACCCAACTGTTGCTCATCGCGGGCCTGGGCATCGCCCTGCTCGTGGTGCTGATCGCCAAGTTCAAGTTCCACCCCTTCCTGGCCCTGATTCTGGGTTCCGGATTCGTCGGCCTCGCCGCCGGCGTGGAACCGGCCAGGGTGATCGCCAACTTCGAGGACGGTGTGGGCGGCGTCCTGAAGGAAGTCGGGCTGCTCGTCGCGCTCGGCGCGATGCTGGGCAAGCTGCTTGCCGACTCCGGCGGTGCCAACCGGGTGGTCGACACCCTCCTGGCCAAGGCCACGGGGAACAAGCTGGTCTGGTCCATCACGCTCGTCGCTGTGATCATCGGCCTGCCGATGTTCTTCGAGATCGGGCTCGTCCTGCTGCTGCCGGTGATCGTGCTGGTCACCCAGCGCTCGAAGATGCCGCTGATGCGCATCGCGATCCCGGCGCTGGCCGGCCTGTCCGTGCTGCACGGCCTGGTGCCGCCGCACCCGGGACCCCTGATCGCGATCAGCGCCGTCAAGGCTGAACTGGGGACCACTTTGGCCCTCGGCATCCTCGTCGCCATCCCCACCGTCATCATCTGTGGCCCGCTGTTCTCGCGGCTGGCAGCGCGGTGGGTGCCGGTGGGAGCGCCCGCCGTCGCCGGCGGCGTCGACACGGTGCACGGCGCGGACATGGAAGGAGTCAAACGCCCGCCGAGCTTCCTCGTCACGCTGCTGACCATCCTCTTCCCGGTGGTGCTCATGCTCCTCAAGGCTGTCGTGGACATTATCTGGCCCGATCCCAGGACGGCCCCGGCCATCCGGATGTTCTTCGACTTCGTCGGGCAGCCGCTGGTCGCCATGACCCTGGCCGTCCTGCTCGCGATGGTGACCTTTGGCTACGCCGTGGGTCTCAACGGCGCCAGGATCACGAGCAAGATCGGTGCCAGCCTCGGCCCGATCGCGGGGATCCTCCTGATCGTCGGTGCGGGCGGCGGTTTCAAGCAGACCCTGATTGGTGCCGGGGTGGGTGATGCCGTGAAGGCGTGGGCCGAGGGGGCCAACATGTCCGTCCTGGTGCTTGGCTTCATCGTGTCCGTCGCCCTGCGCCTGGCGACAGGATCGGCCACCGTCGCCACCGTGACGGCCGCCGGCATCGTGGCACCGCTGGCCAGTTCGCTGCCGCCGACGCACGCAGCCCTGCTGGCACTCGCGATCGGCGCCGGCTCGCTGTTCTTCTCGCACGTGAACGACGCCGGATTCTGGCTCGTCAAGGAGCTGTTCGGACTGACGGTGGGCCAGACGTTCAAGACCTGGTCCGTGATGGAGACCCTGATTTCGGTAGTCAGCTTCGGCTTGATCATGCTGTTGTCGCTCATCATCTAGCCGGCTAAGCCGCCAAGCCAGCCCGGGACGCAAACCAAAAGCCGCGCGGGCGTTGAACCTTAAGTAAGGATCAACGCCCGCGCGGCTTTGTTGGGTCGCGGTCCCGACGCTAGGCGCCCAGCGGGGCCTCGGCCACGGGCGGCGTGGTCGGCGACGTCGAGCCGCCGGCAGGTTCCACCGTGATGCCCAGGGCTGATGCCGTGCTGACGCCCTTGACGACGGCCGGCTTGGACAGTGCTTCCTCGTCCATCAGGCCCTGGGACACCGGAGCCGAGCCGTCCTTGGGGATCAGCCACATCTGGTAGACCTTGCCGGGCGGCGGAGCCGGGACGTCATTCATCTTGACGACGATCGCGTCCTTCGACGGCGAGAGTGAGACGGTGGCCGTGCCGCCGCCGGTGACGTTGACCGTCGCCTGCTGCACATCGCCGGCCTGCAGCACCTGGCTCAGCGGATCGTTCTGGTTGGCCACGTAGGCACCGACGGCAACTCCGCCCAGGGCGATGACGGCAGCGGCGGCCACACCGACCAGCCAGTTGCGCATCCCCTGCGGCCGGCGACGTTCGTCGCGGCGCTTGCGGGCCGCGCCGAGCTCATCGGTGACGGAAAGTCCGGTCGCCTCGCGGACGGGCCTGGCCACAACCGGCGGGACCGCCGGCGGCTCCTGCGCCGGGGGCGCGGCGGAGTTCTGGGCGGGCAGGGACGCCATGATTCTCTCCAGCAGGGCAGCCGGGGGTTCCTCCTCGGCGGTGAAGCTGGTGGCGAGCGTTTCCCGGGCCTGGCGGACCCGGTCGTCGAAGGCGGCATGTTCTGCCTGCGGAGCCGAAGCGAGGTAAGCCTCGATGGCGGCACGTTCGGCGTCGTCCACGGCGTTCAGGGCATACACCTCGGCGAGGTCAGCCGCGCGGCCCGATGCCAGGTCGGTGGCGATATCGGCTGCAAAACCGCCGGGGACCCGGCCTTTGTGCTGCGCGTTCATGTCGGTCATTTCAACTCACCCCCAGACAGGTCTTCAGCCGGATCAGTCCGTCGCGGATGCGGGACTTAATGGTGGGCACCGCAGCGTTGAGCTTTTCTGCGACTTCCCGGTAGGTGAGACCGCCGTAGTAGGCAAGCCGCACGGATTCCTGCTGGGTATCGGTCAACGTGTCCAGGCACCGGACCACAGCTTCGGCCTCGAGCCGGCTGCCGACCTCGTCGGAAACGGAATCATGGTCGATGTCCTGGCTGCTGGCGCCGTATTTCGCCTCCCGGTCCGTGGATGACTGCGAGGAACGGACCTTGTCCACGGCCCTGCGGTGCGAGATGGTCATGAGCCAGGCGAGCGGGCTGCCGGCGTCGGGGTTGAACTTGGCGGCGTTCTGCCAGACCTGGAGGTAGACCTCCTGGGTGGTGTCCTCACTGAGTTCCACGTCAATCAGCACGCGCCGGGCCATGCCGAAGACGCGCCGGGACGTGAGTTCATAGAACTCGGCGAAGGCTGCCTCGTCACCGCGGGAGATCTGTTCCAGCAGCGCTTCCAGCCGGCGGTTTGCGTCGGCTGGAGTGCCCGGGGGAGCAGCGGCCTCGGGGTTCGGGGCGTTGGGAGTTTCCATCACCTTCAAGCATAAGGTGCCCGCCGCCGAACACGGATCAGGAGTGGAGACGCCCGCGGCGAGGTCGCCCGGGCACTTCGGGGCCGGACGTCTGTCCGTCTTCGCTGTTGTCACCCGCCCCTCCTCGCTCCTTTCCCTGCTCCCGGCCCGTTTGTTCAACTGGGCTTCACCAGTGATTCGGGACAGCAGGGATCCCGGATGGGCCCTGCGGCGGAAAGAATTACGGTGGCTACAGCTTGGCGCCGGCGAATCCGTTTTGGCGCCAGGCCTCGTAGACCGCGATCGAGGCTGCGTTCGCAAGGTTCAGCGAGCGGAGCGAGGGCAGCATCGGAAGCCGGACGCGCGACGTGACGTGGGGGTCGTGTTTGAGTTCCTCGGGCAGGCCCACGGATTCGCGGCCGAACAGCAGCACGTCCCCGGCCCGGTAATGGATGTCAGTGTAGGAGGCTTCGCCGTCCGAGGTGAAGGCAAAAACCCGTTCCGGAGCCAGGGCCGCCCAGGCTGCGTCGAGGTCCCGGTGCACCGTCACGACCGCGAGGTCGTGGTAGTCGAGGCCTGCCCGGCGCAGCTTGGCGTCGGAGAAGTCGAAGCCCAGAGGCTCGACAAGGTGCAGCTCGGCGCCGGTGATGGCAGCCAGCCGAATGGCGTTGCCGGTATTGCCGGGAATTTCTGGAGTGTGGAAGAGGATGCGGAACACTGTTCCATCCTAGCGATTGTGCTAGTGCATCCCGCGCAGCAGCCGGGCCAGTACCGGAACGATCACGGTGTTGGGGGCAGGCCCGGAACTCAGGAACTGCTTGAGGCCGCGTGCCAGGCCGGCGGCATTGACCACCTGGACGGTCTCGTGCAGGCCCGAGCGGCGGTGCCGGTCGATCACCGGTTCGTGCAGGTTGCCGTTGGTGCTGTGGACCACGGTCCAGCCGGTGACATTCAGTTCCGGGAAGATGTCCTGCATCCGGCGCACCACGTGGGCCAGCTGGGGCGGGGCAACTGACCGGCCGCCGTGGGTCAGGGCGCTGCCGTTCCAGGCGTAGGCCCCGGGTGGCAGCAGCATGGAGCCGACGATCGCCATGCGGTAGCCGGCGAGGACCACATGGTCGATGTGGCTGTTGTCCGCCGGGGACTGCAGGCCGTTGATGAGCCGCGCGGCCGGGATGACGGGGAGGATCTGCCGGCTGATGAGCTGAACGGTCCGCATTTCCCGCTGGATCCTGGCCTCCGCGCCGAAGATCCCGCGCTTGCGGGGCACGCCGTGAACCTGCTGGCGGGCCAGCTCCTCCGGGATCAGCGGAACCTCGCCGGTCAGGGCGTACTGCTCGAAGGCAGGGACGTAGACCGGGGCGTCGGCCGCGGTATTGCGGGGCGTATTGGGGCGCCGGACGTTGGCGGATGCACGGCTCCCTGCCGCCGGGGCGTCAAAGTGGGCCCCCTCGTCGGCGGGCGGACCGGCGAAGCCGCCACGGCCGCTGCCGTAGGAGCGGTCGTAGTCCGCCCGGCTCTTGGCATCGATCAGCGTCTCATAGGCGAGCGTGACGCGCCGGAAGGCAGCCGGGTCGCCGCCGTGGTCCGGGTGCGCGGTGCGGGCGGCCTTGCGGTAGGCCACCTTGATTTCCTTGTCCGTCGCCGTCACTGGGATCCGGAGGACCTGATAATGCGAGCTGCTGCCCTGCGTCAAGCAAGAATCCTTTGTGTCGATGGTGCCAGCCCATCCTGGACGTCCGGCCCGGCCAGTTTAACCGGCTAGGGGAACAACGAGCGCACCGGCACTTATTGTTCCCGCCACCCCCGCCACCGCGCCGGACGACGCCGCGGCCCTACCCGCCGTCGTTCCGCTGTCGGACTGAGCACCCGACCGACTGCGGCGGATCGTCCGGGTTACCGGCCCTGTCCTTGCGCCAAGGCGAGCCGGTTCAGCGCCAGTGCGCCGACGAGCAGGCCGAAGTCGCGCAGGGCCACGTCGAAAAAGCTGCCCAGCACGATCAGGTTGATGATGATGCCGAGCAGCCAGACCGCCACGAGCAGCGAGCCGAACCGCGGCTTCAGCGCCACCGCCAGACCGGCGAGGATCTCCACCACGCCGACGGCGTACATGATGGTCTGCGCCGGCAGCGGGACAACGTCCGTGACCACGGGCGCCAGGTACATGGTCCAGTCGGTCAGCACGTTGGTGAACTTGTCCAGGCCGAAGAGCACCGGTGCGACGGTGAAGACCGTCCGCAGCAGCAGGAACGCCTGCTGCTGGGGAGCCGCGGCCAGCGTCCCGGCGGGGGTGTTAAGTGCTGTCGAGGATTTCATGATGACTCCTTCTAAAAGTAGGTAGTTTGATTTTAGAATGGAGACGACAGTTAAGCAATGAATCTTGTTTTTAGAGTTAGGCTGATGCCATGACGCGAGCCCCTTGGAACCGCAGGATCGCGGCCGTTGCCTCACTGGGGGATGAGAACCGCCGGAAGCTGTTCGACTTCGTCGCCGCCGCCGGGTGCGCGGTCAGCCGTGACGATGCCGCCGGCGCCCTCGGCCTGCCCCGGAGCACGGCGTCCTTCCAGCTCGACCGTCTCGTGCAGGACGGGCTCCTGGCCGTGGAGTTCCGGAAACTTGGCGCCAGGGGCGGACCCGGTTCGGGCCGCCCGGCCAAGCTGTATCTGGCGGCCGTCCGGGAGGTCGCGGCGTCGGTGCCGGACCGGAACTACGACCTGGCCGCCGAGTTGCTGGTCTCGGCCATCGAGGAGTCAACGGCCGGCGGCGGTTCCGCCCGCGACGCGCTCGAGCGGACCGCATATGCGCGGGGGCAGGCGGCGGCCCGGTCCAAGGCCCAGGGTGCGGGCCCCTCGGAGGCCCGGGACGCAGCCGCGGATGACAGCTTCGCGGAGTTCCTCGCTGCGGAAGGCTACCGGCCGGAGGACGACGCCGCGGGTGGTCTGGTGCTGCTGAACTGCCCGTTCCACCGGATCGCCGCGGGCCATACCGAAGTTGTCTGCGCCATGAACGGCGCCTTCCTGGCGGGGGCCGCGGCAGGATGCGGCATCGATCCGGCCCGGGTCCAGGCTCTCGCCATCGAGGACCTCCGCTCGCACGGAGCCGCGCTGCCGGCGCAGTGCTGCGCGCGGATCCGGCCGGTGCAGGAGCCCATTTCCTAGGAGCCCAGGCTCGAGCCTGCGGCCACCGGGCGTTTGGCCCGCACTTTCATCCCGGTCAGCAGCACGCCGGCGATTACCAGGACGCCGCCCGCGATCTGGGCGGAGGTGAGCGGCGTGCCCAGGGCCACCGTGATGATTGCGGTGAACACCGCAATCAGGTTCAGGTAGTTCCCGGCGGTTCCCGGCGGGGTGGTCTTCAAGGCCAGGTTCCAGAACAGGTAGGCGCCCAGGGACGGGAAGACCACGATGTAGGCCAGCGACCAGCCCTCGGCAGGCGTCTGGGGAAGCCGCACATCCAGGGCGAGGGCGAACGGTGTCAGCGTCAAGGACGCCATCACCACCTGCATGGCGGTGGCTGCGATGGCGGGGATATCCAGTTTCCGGGCGATGATCGTGTAGCAGCCCCAGACCAGGATCGCGCCGATCATGATGAGTTCACCGGTGTTAATCGAAAGGCTCAGCACGCGCTGCAGTTCGCCCCGGGTCAACACCAGCAGCACGCCAAGCAGGCCGAGGCCGATGCCGAGCCAGCCGAGGCGTGTGGCCTTCTCACCGAGCAGGACGATCGCCATCACCACGATCAGGGCAGGGTTGGCGGCCGTGATCAGGGAAGCGTTAACGGCGGAAGTGTGGCCGAGCGCCGCGTACAGCAGGAGAGTATAGGCGCCCATTCCCAGCGCACTCAGGAGCAGGAGCGCCGGCCAGCGGCTGAGTACGGCCCGCCAGTCCGGCTTTTCCACGAAATGGGCCAGCAGCAGCAGCGGCACGGCGGCGAAGGTCCAGCGCCAGTACGTCAGGTCGAGGGGGGACATCGAAGTGACAGCGGCCCGGCCGACAACGAAATTGCCCGACCAGAAGAGGGTGGCCAGAACCAGGTAAAGGGGCGCTTTCACCGCTCGAATCTACACCAGTGCCGCGGCAGGCCCGCAGGTAGAATTGCCCTGTGCCCGTATACCTTGACCATGCCGCCACCACCACCCTTGCCCCGGAGGCGCTCGCAGCGCTGACCCGCGAACTGGCCCGGACCGGCAACCCGTCCTCGCTGCACGGATCGGGGCGCAGCGCCCGGCGCGCCGTCGAGGACGGCCGCGAGGCGCTGGCAGCCGCCGCCGGGGCGCACCCCTCTGAAGTCATCTTCACCTCGGGCGGGACCGAAGCCGACAACCTTGCCGTCAAGGGCCTGTACTGGGCCCGGCGTGCGGAGAACCCGGCCCGCACGCGCATCCTGTGCTCCGCCGTCGAACACCACGCGGTGCTGGACACCGTCGAGTGGCTGGAGCGGCACGAGGGCGCCGAGGCCTGTTGGCTGCCGGTGGGCGCCGATGGCGTGGTGGATCTGGCGGTGCTGGAGGCAGAGCTCGCCCGGGACCCGGCGTCGATCGCCCTCGTCACGGTGATGTGGGCCAATAACGAAGTCGGGAGCATCCAGCCCATTGCGGAGGTCGTCGGTCTGGCGCACCGGGCCGGCGTTCCCGTCCACTCCGACGCTGTCCAGGCGTTCGGCTCGGTGCCGGTGGATTTCCGGGCCAGCGGACTCGACGCCATGTCCATCTCCGGGCATAAGATCGGGGGGCCGGTCGGCGTCGGGGCCCTTCTGCTGGGCCGCGCCGTGAAACTGACCCCGGTCCAGCACGGCGGGGGACAGGAGCGGGACGTCCGCTCCGGCACCCTCGACACCGCCTCCATCGCGGCCTTTGCCGCGGCGGCCGAAGCCGTTGCTGCCAAACTTCCGGAGGAAGCAGCGCGCATCGCAGCGCTCCGGGACCGGCTGATCGACGGCGTCCTGGCCGCGGTGCCCGACGCCGTGCTGCGCGGGGCCCCCGGCTCCGGACGGCTGCCGGGCAATGCGCACTTCACCTTCCCCGGCTGTGAAGGCGATTCGCTGCTCTTCCTGCTGGATCTGGCCGGGGTGGAATCCTCCACCGGTTCGGCCTGCACCGCGGGGGTTCCCCGGCCGTCCCATGTGCTGCTGGCCATGGGACTGGACGAGGACACGGCCCGGGGCGCCCAGCGGTTCAGCCTGGGGCATGCGTCCACCGGGGCCGATGTCGACGCGCTCCTGGCCGCCCTGCCCGGCGCGTACACGCGCGCACGCCAGGCCGGCATGGCGGGCCACGAGTCCAGCATCCAGACCGCCGGTACCGTCGCCCGCCATTCCGCCGGCCAGGGCGCCGGGAGCGGCTACCCGGCCGGAATGAGCTGATCCAGCGGAACGTCCGGATCTGCGAGGGCATGGGGGTCCACGGCGGTAGCGGCTGTGATGAGCTGCTTGATGATTTTTTGGGGCTTGGCGGCGCGCGGCCAGTTGACATTCATTCCCGCCACCACGCGCCCGTCGCGCTGCCAGAAGGCGAGGAATTCCTTACCCTCGAGCGAGCCGCGGATTGTGGGCTTCCCGGCGACGAGCGCAGGGAAGCCGGAGTACTCCATGCTGACATCGAACTGGTCGGTATAGAAGTAGGGGATTGTGTCCAGCTTGGCGTCCAGGCCGAGCATCGCCCGGGCTGCCACCTTGCCGCCGTTGAGGGCGTTGGACCAGTGCTCGCTGCGGTGGTGCTCGCCGGTGAAGGGATGCAGGGCGTTGGCGACGTCCCCGGCCGCATAGATTCCCGGCGCTGAGGTCCGCAGCGAGGCGTCCGTGAGGATGCCGTTCCGCAGGGTGATGCCCGCAGCTTCGGCCAGCGACACCTCGGGGACCACGCCCACGGCGATGATCACGAGATCCGCGGAAAGGACCTCCCCGGAATCCGTCAGCACGCCGGTGACCCTGCCCGACTTCCCCCTGATCCCGGCGGCCGAGGCGGGAAGCCGGAACCGGACGCCGTTCGACTCGTGCAGCGAACGGAAGAAGCCGCCCAGCTCGGGCCCGATCGCCGCGGCCAGCGGCACTTCCTCCAGCCCCAGCAGGGTTATGGAGTTTCCATAGGAGCTCGCCGCCGCGGCCAGCTCCATCCCGATCCAGCCCGAGCCGATCATCACGACGTTCCGGCCGCCGCCGGCCAGGCCGGTTCGAAGGTGCCGGCTGTCGTCCACGGTGCGGAAGGTGCCGACGCCCGCCAGGTCGCTGCCGGGCAGCCGAAGGTGCCGGGGCCGGGCGCCGGTGGCCAGCAGCAGCGAAGCATACTCCAGCGTCCCGCCGTCGAACGCGACGGTGCGGGCGGCTGGATCAATCCCCGTGACGGGCGTGCCCAGCCGCAGTTCCACGCCGTTCTCGCCATACCAGTCGGCCGGCGCCACGGGCAGGGCGTCCTCGCCGGCCTTGCCCAGCAGGTAGTCCTTGGACAGCGGCGGGCGGAGGTACGGATGGTGCCGCTCCGCTGCCAGCAGGATCACCGGCCCGCCATGTCCCTGCGCCCGGAGGGTCCTGGCGGCGGTGCCGCCGGCAAGTCCGCCGCCCACGATCACAATGTTTTCGGTGGCCATGATGCGCTCGATTCCTGCGGCCGCCGGCGCAACCGGTGCCGCGTTTCACGGGAGTGAATCTAAAACCATTGCATTTGACTTTAGAAGGGCCGCGAGGGGCCGTCAAGGCCTTTTGGGTGCGGAATCGGCGTGGCGATAGAATGGGGCGGCAGGCATTGTGCTAAATCGCGGCCATCAGCCGCCGGTGCCGGCAGCAACCCCCGAACCCCCAACGAAAGTCAGTATGCGAGTTCTTGCAGCCATGAGCGGCGGCGTCGATTCCGCCGTTGCCGCAGCCCGCGCCGTAGAGGCCGGACACGACGTCGTCGGCGTCCACCTCGCGCTGTCCCGGATGCCCGGAACCCTTCGCACCGGCAGCCGCGGCTGCTGCACCATCGAGGACTCCCGCGACGCCTGGCGGGCCTGCGACGTGCTCGGAATTCCGTACTACGTGTGGGATTTCTCGGAGCGTTTCAAGGAAGACGTGGTCCAGGACTTCATCGACGAATACGCCGCGGGACGCACGCCCAACCCGTGCATGCGCTGCAACGAGCGGATCAAGTTCGCCGCGCTGCTGGAGAAGGCGATCGCCCTCGGGTTCGACGCCGTCTGCACGGGCCACTACGCCAAGGTGATTACCGACGCCCAGGGCAACCCGGAACTGCACCGTGCCGCGGACTGGGCCAAGGACCAGAGCTACGTCCTGGGTGTGCTGACGCACGAGCAGCTGAAGCATTCCATGTTCCCGCTGGCGGACACGCCGTCCAAGGCCGAGGTCCGTGCCGAGGCCGAACGCCGCGGGCTCTCCGTCGCCAACAAGCCGGACAGCCATGACATCTGCTTCATCCCGGACGGCGACACGGCCGGCTGGCTGGCAGAGAAGATCGAGATGACCACCGGCGAC
The DNA here is from genome assembly GCF_031456935.1 of Arthrobacter ginsengisoli. Taxonomy (NCBI): domain Bacteria; kingdom Bacillati; phylum Actinomycetota; class Actinomycetes; order Micrococcales; family Micrococcaceae; genus Arthrobacter; species Arthrobacter ginsengisoli. Next base: position 252,961 of record NZ_JAVDVQ010000005.1, read on the forward strand.
ATCGTGGACGAGTCCGGCACGAAGGTCGGCGAGCACCCCGGCGCCAATGCGTTCACGGTGGGCCAGCGCCGCGGACTGAAGCTTGGCACCCCGGCCGCCGACGGCAAGCCGCGCTTCGTGCTGGAGATCCGGCCGAAGGAAAACAAGGTCGTGGTGGGTCCGGAGGCCCTTCTGGCCATCGATGAGATCCGCGGCATCAAGGTCTCCTGGGCCGGGCTGCCGATCGCCGAAGTGGCAACCGGAGATGGGTTCGACTGCTACGCCCAGGTCCGTGCCCACGGCGACCCCGTCCCGGCCCGCGCGCACATGGCGGGGGACGAGCTTGTGGTCACCCTGACCGAGCCGCTGCGCGGCGTGGCTCCCGGCCAGACCGTTGTGCTCTACCAGGGCAGCCGCGTGCTGGGCCAGGCCACGATCGATGCCGCGCGTTCGCTGCAGCGGGCCGCGCTCTAGCAGCCTGCTGGCCCGCGAAGGCTCCTTCGCCAACAGGAAAGCCGCACACCCCCGGTGTGCGGCTTTCCTGTTGGCAGCCCGGCTCCGGGTCCCGCTCCCGTGCCGCCGCGGCGCTGTGGGCCCCTGCCGAAATTCCGGCGGGATACCTGAAGAAAATGACGAGTTCCGCCTGTTCGTGTAAATTTTGTGTCTCATCTCACATGATGTAACGATTCACCAAATGATCTTCTGATTGAATCTACGCATCAGGAACAGCGCGTCGCCCGCCACGACGTCTTATCGACGGCGGGCTGCGCCCTAGGACTCATCGAACAGAAAGTTCACAGATGGCAATGAACAAAAAAGCCCTGCAGAGCGCCATCGCGCTCGTCGGGGTATCCGCCTTCGCACTGACCGCCTGCACCGGCCCGACCGGCGGCGCTGGCGGGTCATCGGCTGCGGCCACCGGCCCGATCGCCTATGGTACGACGGACAAGGTCACGGCCCTGGATCCCGCGGGCTCGTACGACAACGGTTCGTTCATGGTGATGAACCAGATCTACTCCTTCCTGCTCAACTCGAAGCCGGGCAGCGCCGATCCGGTTCCGGACCTGGCCGAGTCCGCATCCTTCACTTCGCCGACCGAATACACGGTCAAGCTCAAGCCGGGACTCAAGTGGGCCAACGGTCACACACTCGACTCCAAGGACGTCAAGTTCTCCTTCGACCGGCAGACCACGATCAACGATCCCGCCGGCCCCGCCAGCCTGCTGGCCAACGTGGACAGCGTCACCGCCCCCGATGCCAACACCGTCGTCTTCAAGCTGAAGCTGGCCAACGACCAGACGTTCGCGCAGATCCTCAGCAGCCCCGCCGCGCCGATCGTGGACGATGAAGTCTTCCCGGCCGACAAATTGCTTGACGACGACTCGATCGTCAAGGCCAAGGCCTTCCATGGGCAGTACACGATCGACACGTACAAGAAGAACGAACTGATCAGCTTCAAAGCGTTCCCCGACTACCAGGGCGTCCTCGGCAAGCCAGCCAACGACACCCCCACGATCAAGTACTACGCCGACCCCACCAACATGAAGCTGGACATCCAGCAGGGCAACATCGACGTCGCAAACCGCAGCCTGAGCGCCACGGACATCGATGACCTGAAGAAGGACTCCAAGGTCAAGGTCAACGTGGGCCCCGGCGGTGAAATCCGCTACATCACGTTCAACTTCGACACCATGCCGTTCGGTGCGAAGGCTGCGGATGCCGATCCGGCCAAGGCGACCGCTGTGCGCCAGGCCATCGCCAACCTCGTTGACCGCCAGGCCATCGCGGACCAGGTCTACAAGGGCACCTACCTGCCGCTGTACTCCAACGTTCCCAACGGTTTCCTCGGCGCCAACGAATCGTTCAAGGATGCTTACGGCGACGCCGGCAAGCCCAGCCTGGACAAGGCCAAGAAACTCCTGGCCGACGCCGGTGTGACGACTCCCGTGTCCATGAACCTGCAGTACAACCCGGACCACTACGGCAAGTCCTCCGGCGATGAATACGCCATGATCAAGGACCAGCTGGAGAAGTCCGGTTTGTTCAAGGTCAACCTGCAGTCCACGGAATGGGTCACCTACAGCAAGGCAAGCCGGGCCGACGAATACCCGCTGTTCCAGTTTGGCTGGTTCCCGGACTTCAGCGACGCCGACAACTACCTGTCGCCGTTCTTCCCGGAGGGCGGGTTCCTGAAGAACCACTACAACAACCCCACCGTCAACGAACTGATCAGCAAGCAGCTCACCACCGTCGACAAGACTGAGCGCGAGTCCACGATCAAGGATGCCCAGAATGCCCTCGCCAAGGACATCTCCACGCTTCCGTTGCTCCAGGGCGCGCAGGTTGCCATTTCCGGCAGCGGTGTCAAGGGTGTCGATACCACCCTCGATGCCTCCTTCAAGTTCCGTTTGGGAACTGTCTCCAAGTAAGGCTGCATCCCTGCTGTCCTGACCAGCCTGCGAGGCGGGGCGCCCTCGAGGCGCCCCGCCTTTGCTGGTCATAGCCGCATCCTGCAGTTCACGCCGGCCCGCCCTTGGCGGCGAAAGCCCAATTTTAGGTACCAATGACAACATTGATAGAGGCGCCGCCAAACGACGCCGACGGACTCCTTCCGTCCAAGAAAAAATCCTCGGGTGGGGGCTTGGGGACCTACATCCTGGTCCGGTTCTTCCTGATCATTCCGACCATTTTCATTCTGGTGACTTTGGTTTTCTTCCTGATGCGGGTCATCGGTGACCCCATTACCGCCGCCCAGGGCGGCCGGCTTCCCCCGGAGGCGCTGGCACAGCGCATCCATGAAGCCGGCTACGACCGCCCGATCCTCGTGCAGTACTTTGAATACCTCGGCCAATTGGCGACCGGCAACTTCGGCACCACCATCACCGACCGCCGACCTGTTGTCGAAATGGTCATCACCTTTGGCGTGGCAACCCTCGAACTGGCTATCAATGCCCTCATCGTGGCGCTGTTGGTCGGCATCCCGCTCGGGCTCATCTCCGCTTACAAGCGCGATAAGGCACCCGACGCCGTCCTGCGGTTCTTCGCCATCCTCTGCTACGCCACCCCGGTGTTCTTCGCCGGCCTCCTGATGAAGCTGACGTTCTCGGTGTGGCTCGGATGGCTGCCCGTCGCAGGCCGGGCCTCCACCAGGACCGAACTGGCCATGGGAAGCCTGGCCGCACCGACCGGGATCTACTGGCTGGATGCGCTGCGCAGCGGCAACATGGCCGCATACGGCGACGTCGCGGCCCATTCAGTCCTCCCTGCACTCACCCTGGGGCTGCTGACGGCAGGGGTCTTCCTGCGGCTGGTCCGCACCAACGTCATCGGCACGCTGGGCAAGGACTACGTCGAGGCCGGCAGGTCCCGCGGCGTCAGCAATTTCCGGCTCGTGACCAAACATGCCTACAAGCCTGCCCTGATCCCGATCATCACAGTCATGGGGCTCCAGATTGCCCTCCTGCTGGGCGGCGCCGTCCTCACGGAGTCCACCTTCGAGTGGAAGGGGCTTGGCTACCAGTTGGTGCAATACCTGAACGCCCGCGACTTCGTCGCGGTCCAGGGCATCGTCGTGCTGCTGGCGGTCATCGTTGCCGTCACGAACTTCATCGTGGACGTCGCCGCAGCCCTGATCGACCCGCGAGTGAGGTACTAGCCATGAATGCAACCACAGTAAGCGGGCGCAAGCAGCCCCTCATCTACCGGCTGCCGGTAATCTCGCATTTCCGGGCGAGCGTCGGGCTGCAACGCGGAATGCTGGTCACCGGCCTGGTGCTGGCCGTCGTCTTCCTGCTGACGGCAGTTTTTGCGCCGTGGATCGCGCCCTACGGATTTGCCCAGCTCAGCGACGCCGCGGGTCCCTTCCCGACCCAGCAGCCCCCCAGCCCGGCCCACATCTGGGGCACTACCGTGGGTGGCTACGACGTCTTTTCCCGGGTGATCTGGGGCGCCCAGACGGCCGCCGTGGTCATCATCGTCGCCGTGGCCATGTCGATCTTCCTCGGCGTAGCCCTCGGCCTCGTCAGTGGCTACTTCGGCGGCTGGCTGGACCGGACGCTGGTGGTAATCGCCGATGCGATCTACGCTTTCCCGTCGCTCCTGCTGGCCATCGTGATGTCAATCGTCATCAGCCACGGCCAGTCCAGTTTCTGGGGAGGCATTGTTGCCTGCTCCATCTCCATCTCGGTGGTGTTCGTCCCGCAGTACTTCCGCGTCATCCGCGCCGAGACCATCCGGCTGAAGGCGGAGCCGTACGTCGAATCAGCGAAGGTAGTGGGTGCCTCAAGCATCCGCATCATGGGCCGCCACATCTTCAGGAACGCAACCCGCACGCTGCCGCTGATTTTCACGCTGAATGCGTCCGAGGCGATCCTGACCCTTGCAGGCCTGGGCTTCCTGGGGTTCGGCATCGAACCGACCTCCGCCGCCGAGTGGGGCTTCGACCTGAACAAGGCCATTGCCGACGCCTCCTCGGGCATCTGGTGGACAGGTGTCTACCCCGGTACCGCGATCGTCCTGACCGTACTTGGGCTGACCCTCGTCGGTGAGAGCATCAACGACCTCAACGATCCCCGCCTCAGGGGCCGCAAGAAAGCTGTGGCAGGCAAGGGCGGACCCGACTCGACCGACGGTGCCCAGGCTGCACTCGAAGCAGAATCGAGAGTTCTATGACCATTAACATCGACAAGCCCGGCCCGGGCGCAGGCCCGGTCCTGGACATCGACAGCCTCAAGGTCACGTTCGCCACTGATGCCGGGGATGTGTACGCCGTCAAGGACGTCAGCCTCCAGGTCAACCCCGGCGAAGTCGTGGCCATCGTCGGCGAATCGGGATCCGGCAAGACTGTGACTGCCAAGACCATCCTGGGGCTCCTGCCGGAGACGGCCACGAGCCAGGGCGCAGTCCTGATCAACGGCAACAACGTCATCAGCGTCAGCGAGGCCAAACTGCGGGAGATCCGGGGCCGCGACGTGGCCATGGTGTTCCAGGAACCATCCACAGCCCTTAACCCGGTCTTCACCGTGGGCTGGCAGATTGCTGAAGGCATCCGCGCGCATGCCGGCACCGGCGGCGGCAAGGTCTCGGCCAAGGAAGCCAAGGCGCGGGCCGTCGAAGCCCTCCGGAAAGTGGGCATCCCGGACCCGGAAACGCGGGTCAACTACTACCCGCACCAGTTCTCGGGCGGCCAGAAGCAGCGCGTCGTCATTGCCGCCGCGCTGGCCCTGAACCCTGGCCTCATCGTGGCCGACGAGCCGACCACCGCCCTGGACGTCACCGTCCAGGCGGAGATCCTGGAGCTGCTGCGGGACCTGCGCGATAACTACGGGACGTCCATCGTGCTGATCACGCACAACATGGGAGTGGTCGCCGACCTCGCCGACCGCGTCGTGGTCATGTACCAGGGCGACGTCGTGGAGGAAGCGTCCGCACGGATGCTGTTCGCCGAGCCCAAGGAGGATTACACCAAAAAGCTGCTTGCCGCCGTCCCGCACCTGGGCCGGAATTCCGCGTCCGAGGGCATGGTGGAACGCGCCCACCAGGGCGGCAAAGTGCTGGTGGAGGCAAAAAACCTGACCATCGAGTACCCGGGACGGCTGGGCAGCCCGGCCTTCAAGGCCGTCGACGGCGTCAGTTTCACCGTGTCCGAAGGTGAGGTTTTCGGCCTCGTGGGGGAGTCGGGTTCCGGCAAGACCACCATCGGCCGGGCCATCGCCGGGCTCAACCGGACCACGGGCGGCAGCCTGAAGGTGCTGGGTTACGAAATGCTGAACTACAAGGAGCGCACCTTCAAGCCGCTCCGCAAGGAGATCGGCTTCGTGTTCCAGGACCCGGCGGCCTCGTTCAATCCGCAGCTGACCATCGGCGACTGTGTGGCGGAACCGCTGATCATCCACTCCAACCCGACCGCGGCCGAGGCACGCAAGCGCGTCGGGGAGCTGCTCGAGTCGGTGCAGCTGCCGGCGTCGTACGCCGACCGGTTCCCGCACGAACTCTCCGGCGGCCAGCGGCAGCGCGCCTCCCTGGCGCGCGCGCTCATCCTTAACCCGAAGCTGCTCATCGCTGATGAGCCGACGTCGGCGCTGGATGTGTCCGTGCAGGCCGTGGTGCTGGAGCTCTTCAAGGAGATCCAGCAGGAGTTCGGGTTCGCGGCGCTGTTCATCAGCCATGACCTCGCTGTGGTGGACATCCTCTCGCCTTGGGTCGGCGTGCTCTACAAGGGCAAGATGGTGGAGCAGGGGCTCGGCAACCAGGTCATGGGCAACCCGCAGCACGCGTACACGAAGAAGCTGATCGCCTCCCTGCCGGTCCCGGATCCGGAGGAGCAGGCCCGGCGCCGCGAGGCCTTCCGCGAGGTGCTCCACAGCTGACCTCCTCATAAAGCGCACACCGGAACGACATGCCCACCGTTCAGCTGGAACGGTGGGCATGTCCATTGGTGCGGCGGAAATGAGTCGGTGCGGAGCCGTGCCGTCGGCGCTTAACAGCAGAAGTGATTAGCGCCGGTGCCCCTAGACTGGGTCAATGACCGAGCAGAACCAGACTCATCCCGACGACGATTCCTATGACCCCGGGGCCAGCTCGCTGGCCGGTCAGGTGGATCCTGCGGTGATGGCGGAGCTGTTGTCGATCCGCTCGAGCATCGACAACATCGACGCCACCCTCGTCTACCTTCTCGCCGAGCGTTTCAAGGCCACGCAGAAGGTCGGATTCCTGAAGGCAACCCACAAGCTGCCGGCCGGAGACCCCGGCCGGGAGACGGCCCAGATCGCGCGACTGCGGCGGCTCGCGGCGGAGGCCCACCTGGATCCGGCGTTCGCCGAGAAGTTCCTGAACTTCATCATCGGCGAGGTCATCCGGCACCACGAAGCCATTGCCGAGGACCACGAGGCTGCCCTCGCCGCTGATACCCGGGCCGCCGGCCCAGTCCCCGGCACCGGCCCGGCCGTCTCCGCCACCGCTTAGCCGTGGCCACACCATTGTCCGCGGAGCCGCAGCAGGTCACCGCCACCGCCTTGGGCACCTGGCCTGGCGAGGACCCGGTCGAGGCCGCGCGGATCATCCGCGGCGAGCTCGGCAGCCCGCACCTGCCGTTCCTTGCCGAGCTGCCGGACCGGGGTGTCGGCTCCGACGCGCTCGGCCGGACAGCGTCCCTGCTGGTTGACCTCTCCGTGGACGTGCAGCCCTTCGGCTGGCGCATCGTGGACCGCCCCGGCAAGGACCTGAAGCGGGCGCGTTCGGCCCTGTCCACCGACATCAACATCCTCGCCGACGTGATCGGCGCCGAGGACACCCCGGCCCAGGACATCAAGGTCCAGCTCCGCGGACCGCTCAGCCTCGCCGCGGGCCTGCACCTGCACAACGGGGAACGCGCCCTGATCGACTATGGCGCCCGGCGGGACCTCGCGGCTTCGCTGGCTGCCGGTGCCGGCAGCTACCTCAGCCGGGTGGCTGCTGCGGCTCCGGGCGCACGAATCGTGGTCCAGATCGACGAGCCGGAGATCGCCTCGGTGCTGGCCGGCACCATTCCCACCTCCAGCGGGTACCGGACCCTGCGCTCCGTGCCGGGCCGGGAAGCCACCGAGGCCTGGCAGCTGGTCATCGATGCCCTGCGGGCGGCCGGCGCCGTAGAGGTCGTGGTCTCCGTACCGGAAGTCGAGGCGCCCTTCGACCGGATCCTGGCCGCCGGGGCGGACGGGATCGCCGTGCCGCTGCGCGCCCTAACATCCCGCCAGTGGGAACAGCTCGCCGGGGCGGCGGAGGCCGGCAAGCGGCTGTGGGCCGGAGCGCTCGACGTCTCCAACCCCGCAGCGGCGCTGCCCCGCGTGGCCGACGTCGTGGAAACCGTCTGGCGGCCGTGGCGCCAGCTCGGCCTGGCTGCCCCGACCCTGGGCGGATTGCGGGTCACGCCCTCGGACGGGCTGGCCGGGCATTCGCCGTCGTCCGCGACGGCGGTATTGACGCGGCTCACCCAGGTGGCGGACGGACTCAACCAGCTCGCGCTCGGCTAGCGCCGGTCGGCGCCGCCGTCAGCTGCGGGCTTCCCAGCGGTCCGGCCTGGCGCGGTCCGGAAGGTAGCCCGGGGCCGCCAGGCCGCCGGGGTACGGTTCCAGCCGATAGTCGAAGTGCCCGGCATAGACCAGGATCAGACCAAGTTGCGGCTGGATCACCTTGACCTGGATCCGGTGCTTTCCAGCCGTGCCCTCCCCGGGCTCCCACCACTGTTCGGCGTAGGCCTTGGCATCGAGGGCGGCCGGCAGGGGAATCCGCAGCGGTCCGAGGAAAAGCCTCGACGCCTCCGAAACCCCGCGCAACCGCCCGCTGGCGGTGACGCTCAGGTTGAGGTCAGTGACCAGCCGGCGGTACCGGCCGACGTAGTCCACCAGCCCGTGCCGGCTGCCGGAATCATCGAAGCTCGTGGTGTCATGGAACAGCCGGGTGGTGCCAGGGAAGAAAATCTCGCGCCGGGCGGTGAGGCTGGAACGGCCGAAAGGGTCCAGATGGGCGTGGTTCTCGATCCGGAACCGGATGCCCTCGCCGTACTCCGGGAAGAACGCCTGCTCGCCGCCGGCAGGACGCAGCAGGGGACGGAGCCACTTCTGCCGGCAGCCGACCACCTCAAACACCCCTTCCCCGACGCCGTAATGACCGGAGCCGGGGGTGAGGGCGAAATATTCCTGCAGTTCCGGCTGCAGCCGGGCAAAGTCGGCGCCAAGGGCAAGCTGGTAGATCGGGATGCGCACAGAATCCTCCTGGGGTTCCTGACGGTTGACGGCTTCCTGTCCACAGCATGCGGGACGGACGCTGCTTTGTCACAGTGAACCGGCTGCCCATCGGCTGCGGCGACGGGTGGCCCGGGTGCCGGCCCGCGCCATGCCGGGGCGCCGCAGAATACGACAAAGCCATTGCAATAAGGGAATATATACATATGAAGGCACGCATTCTGGTAGTGGACGATGACGAGGCACTCGCCGAGATGATCGGTATTGTGTTGCGCAACGACGGGTTTGAACCCGTCTTCTGCGCTGACGGTGGGCAGGCGCTGGACGTCTTCCGCTCCGCCAAGCCCGACCTCGTCCTGCTGGACCTCATGCTTCCGGGCATCGACGGCATTGAAGTCTGCCGCCAGATCCGCGCTGAGTCGGATGTGCCGATTGTGATGCTCACGGCCAAGGCGGACACCTCGGACGTGGTCCGCGGACTCGAATCCGGCGCCGATGACTATGTTCCGAAGCCCTTCAAACCGGCCGAACTCGTCGCCCGGGTCCGTGCCCGGCTCCGGCCCGGCGACCAGAAAGCGCCGGAAACATTGCGCATTGCCGACGTCACGATCGACGTTGCCGGTCACCTCGTCAGCCGCGGGACCGAACGCATCTCGCTGACACCGCTCGAATTCGACCTGCTGGTCGCACTGGCCCGCAAGCCCTGGCAGGTTTTTACCCGCGAACTCCTGCTGGAGCAGGTATGGGGCTACCGGCATGCCGCCGACACGCGGCTGGTCAATGTCCACGTCCAGCGGCTGAGGTCAAAAATTGAACGTGATCCGGAAGCTCCCGAAGTCGTATTGACGGTCCGTGGTGTCGGCTATAAAGCAGGTTCCTGAGCCGACGGACGGCCGCCCCGGAGCCGGTCCGGTGGGCGGTCCGCCGGACCGTGGTGCCCCGGAGAACGCCGCCCGCACATCAGTTGACCTTCGCCCACCGGCCGTGACGGCGCCCGCATCCAGGCCGCCGGAAGCCGGCGTGCCCGATCCGTCCACCGCCGGACCCAGCACCGCCGAACCCGCTCCGCCGCCCGCCGCGCCGCACTCCGGCGGGGTTGCCGCCGGCTGGCGGGCCATGCTTTTCCGCACCACGCTCTGGGCGAAGCGTGCCCGGATCGTGGGTGTGCGGGTGGCGCGGCTGGTCAGTATCGGCGCTACGCGCCTGCTGCCGGGCATCCGCTACCTGCTGCGCTCACTGCACCGCAAATGGCGGCGGTCGCTGCAGTTCCGGACCGTGCTGACGACCCTGATGCTCGCCATTGCGTCCTTCGCTGTGGTCGGCGCGTACCTGTCCAACCAGATCGCCAACAACCTCTTCCAGGAACGGCTCGTGCAGGCGGAGTCGGAGACCCGCTACAACGTCAAGCAGGTCCAGGACACGTTCGACGGCGCGCAGGTCACCGACCAGTCCAGCGTCATCACGCTCGTTTACGACACCCTGAACGCCGTCGAGGGCCGCGGCTCCGTGATCCAGCGGCGCTATGTCTTCGAGGCGATGCCCGAACAGACCAAGCCCCGCAACCGCTGGGTCGAGTCGCGGGCATCGGACCAGCTCACCATCAGCGTCATTCCGACCGAACTGCGCAAGGCCGTGCAGAATTCCGGCAAGGAGCAGTTCTGGGCCTCCACGGAGTTCCCGGTGGGCACGGAAGACCGGCCCGGGATTGCCGTGGGCAATAAGGTCACCTTCAATGGCACGGTTTACGAGCTGTACCTGATCTATGACCTCAATACGGCTCAAAAGACCCTCGACGAGATCCAGAACGTGCTGCTGGCCGGCGGCGCGGTGCTGGCGCTGCTGATCGGTGCCGTGGCCTGGTACGTCACCCGGAATGTCGTCAGCCCGGTCAGCCACGCCGCCCTTGTTTCCGAGAAGCTCGCGGCCGGACAGCTGCAGGAGCGCATGGTGGTCAAAGGCGAGGACGAGGTGGCCCGGCTCGGGGCTTCCTTCAACCACATGGCCGCCAGCCTCCAGGAACAGATCACGCAGCTCGCCACCCTGTCCCAGATGCAGCAGCGGTTCGTCTCCGACGTCTCCCACGAACTGCGCACCCCGCTCACCACCGTGCGGATGGCCGCGGAAGTGCTCTACGACGCGCGTGACGACTTCGACCCCATCAACAAGCGCTCCGCTGAGTTGCTCTACAACCAGGTGGAGCGCTTCCAATCACTGCTGGCCGACCTGCTGGAGATCTCCCGCTTCGACGCGGGCGTGGCAACGCTCGACGCCGAACCGGGCGACATCGTGCAGCTCGTTTCGCACGTATTGGAAGGCGTTGCGCCGGTGGCCGGGGAGTACGGATCCCAGGTCACGCTCAACGCGCCCGCCGAAAGCATCATCGTTGACATGGACGACCGCCGGATCGACCGGATCCTGCGCAACCTCGTCCTGAACGCCCTCGAACACGGCGACGGGCGCCCGGTGAATATTTCCGTGGCCGCCAATGACACGTCCGTGGCCGTCGCCGTCCGGGACCACGGCATCGGCATGACTGCCGCGGAAGCGGCGCGTGTGTTCGACCGGTTCTGGCGCGCCGATCCGGCCCGGGCACGCACGACGGGAGGCAGCGGATTGGGACTGTCCATCGCCGCCGAGGACACGAAACTCCATAACGGCTGGCTGCAGGCGTGGGGAAGGACAGACGGCGGCGCCAATTTCCGCCTCACCCTCCCGCTGCGCCAGGGCGAAACCATCACGAAATCTCCCCTCCAGCTGGAGCCGGTCGACGTCGGGCTTCATGGCGGGGATGGCCAACGGACGATGCTGCTGCTGGATCCCTCGCCGGTGGCCGCTGCCGATGGCAGCAACCAGGCCGCCGGGGGCGGACACGACGCCGGGCCGGGTGCTGCCGCCACCGCCGGACCGGGAAGCACGGACCCCGAAAGCATGGACCCCTTCCCGGTCAGCGCGGACCACCCGGTCGGCACGGATCCGGGAACAGCCGGACCCGGAACAAAGGAGGGGTCATGATCGGTGGCTCGAGGAAGACCAGCAGCGCGGTGGCCACGCTGCTGGCATTGCTGCTGGTCCTGCTGACATCGTGCGCCCAGATCCCGCGCTCGGGCCCGGTCGGAAAAAGCACGGATGAGAGCGCAGGAAACCCCAAGAATGCCCCCGTGTTCTTCCCGTCCGCGCCGCGTGCGGGTGCCGGGCCGGAAGCCGTGATCGAGGACTTCTATCTCGCCGGCAGCGGCTATGAGGACGACTATGCGGTGGCGCGCCAGTACCTGACCCAGGCATCATCCGTGACCTGGAAGCCGGACCAGCGCGTGCTCGTCTTCCGCGCCGCACGCGTGGTGCCGACCGGCGTCGAAAACGTCTTCAACTACGAACTTGACGTGTCCTACACCGTCGACTCCGACGGGGTTGCGACCCGGCTGCCGGAGGGAACCAAGGAGAGCATCCCCGCCACGCTGACCCAGGTGGACGGCCAATGGCGGATCGCGGAGCTCCCGGACGGCACGGCGATCCCGGAAGAGACATTCAAGGTCATCTACGGTGCCTACCCGATCTATTTCTATGACCCGACGTTCGCGTACGCGGTGCCCGATGTGCGGTGGTTCATCAAGAAGAAGACCGTCAAGGCCATGACCAGCGCCCTCCTCGCCGGACCGGCCCCGTACCTCAAGGGTGCGGTCGTCAGCGCCTTCCCGTCCGGCATCAAACTGGCCCGGGAGTCGGTCCCGGTCGTTTCCGGCGCCGCCCAGGTGGACCTCACGGCCAAAGACCTGGTGGAGGCCTCCAACGAGGACCGGCTGCGGATGCAGACCCAGCTCGCCCTCACCTTCCGCAGCCAGCCCGGCGTCATCAACGTCGAGCTCCGCGCCAACCAGGACCTGGTGCGCGTGGAGGACAACGGCTCGGTCCTCCCGCCGATCCGGGACAAGAACGTCCCGGCCCACCAGATCGCCGTCAACAACAACGACCTGGTCCGGTATGAGAACAACCGGATCTCCCCGCTTCCCGACATCCAGCCGGTCTCTGCACTGGCCCCCAGGTCACCGGCGGAGTCTCCCGTCTCGCAGTCCGCAGCCTTCCTCAACGCAGACCGCGGAACGCTGTACTCCGTGGTGCCCGGCCAGCCCGCCAGGGCGCTGACCACGCGGACCACACTGACCCGCCCGTCCTTCGACCGGTACGACTGGGTCTGGACGGCGGGGCCCGGGGCCAATGGCGCCACGGAAATGATCGCCTTCCGGCCCGTCGGCGTGGCGGAAGGCGCCAGCGTCCCCGCAGTGACACTGGCGCCGGCCTGGCTCGCCGGACGGTCCGTCCGGGAGTTCCGGGTCTCCCGTGAGGGCACCCGCGCCCTCGTTCTCTCGGAGCAGAACGGCAAGACCAGGGTCCAGGTGGCGGGCATCGTCCGGGCAGCGGACGGCACGCCCAAGGAGCTCGCCGTGCCAACGACTCTGCTGGCGTCGGACGACCCGGACCAGGGCGTCTGGGTGGACGACATTACGGTCGCGGTGATGAAGGGCTCCTCGAGCGGATCGGTGATTCCCGAGCTGCTGTCCCTCACCTCGTCCGAGCCGCAGCAGCTGGCGCCCTGGACCGGGCTGACTGCGCTCAGTGCGGGCAACGGCGGGGAGGAAGTCTACGCCCAGTCCGCGGAGGGGATCTTCCAGAGACTGGGCAGCGGTTGGTCCCCGCAGCTCAAGGGACCGGTCGATCCGTCCTTCCCGGGCTAGCGTCCAGGAGCCCAGACGCGCGCCGTCCCCGTAACGCAGCCCGGAGAGTTCCCGGACAGGGCCGCCCAACAGCTTTCCACATAGCGCCCCAGGGGCCTGGCGCCGCCTGCGACGCGGGCGCAGCCTTGGGGTGTGGGAACACCCAGGGAACTCCGCGAGGACCGCCATGCCGGGAGCCGGACCGGTGCCCGTCGGGGCGCCGGGGCCAGCGCGGGAACCCGCGCGGAAACCCGCGCCACGCGGCGACCCCGCCGGGCGGTTGACCCGGACCTGGTTCCGGCGGCAACGGCGGCGGCCGGACACCGCGGTGGCTACCACCGGCCCGCGGCCCGGCTGGCCGACGGGGCCGCGGCCGCCGCGGCAGAAGTCGTGGCACTCGCAGCGCCGGTGGACTGCGTCTGTTGCGGGGCCGAAGACCTGGCGCTCTGCAGCGGCTGCGAACGCCAGGTCCGGCTGCTGATGAACAAACCGTTCAGGGCGGAAGCGCAGGCCCCGGCCCTGATGGACGTGAACGGCTCCGTGCTGCTTCCGGTGGTGGCGGCCGGGGCCTACCGTGCGGAGTTGGCGCAGGCGGTCCTGTCCTTCAAGAGGCACGGCCAGGGTCAGCTCGCCGAGGTGTTGGCGAAGGGCCTGGCCGGGGCGGTCCGGGCCGCGGCCGGGGACGCCACGGGGCTGCTGCTTGTGCCGGTACCCACCAGCAGCAGTGCCTACCGCCGGCGGGGCTTCAGCCCGGTCCACGTGCTCCTCGGCCGGCTCGAACGCCGCCGGGTGCCGGGAGCCGGTCGATGCCCCGGCTTTGGCACCGTCCGCGCCCTCCGGAAGACGGGCCTGCGGGGAGCCGGCGGACAAAAGGGACTGGGGCGCGGAGACCGGGCCCGGCGGGTGCGGGGATCCATGCGGGTCCGCCGTGGTCTGTTTGCGCCGGAGGTGACCGGCCGGCCGTGCATCATCATTGACGACGTGCTCACCACCGGGGCCACCCTGGCCGAGGCGGCCCGCGCGCTGCGTACGGCCGGTGCGCTGGTGAGGGGCGCCGTCGTCCTTGCTGCGACACGCCCGCCGGTCACGCTCGACTATGGCGCCGCTGACCGCGCGCTGGCGGCCCGGCGGCCCGTAAACGAAAAAAATAAACCAATAAAAGATGAATAAGGGGTTGCTATGAACTAACGTCGAAGATGGGTACCAAGAACAGATGTACCTGTCGATAGCGGCTCGGAAAGGGGCTCGACTGTCAGTCAGATCAGCCCCGGGAAGTGCCGCCGTCGTGTCACCGAAGTCATTTGGAGGGCACCATGGAGTTCATGATCAGCGGACGCAATTTGACGGTCTCAGACCGGTTCCGCGAGTACGCCGACGAGAAGATCTCGAAGATCGCGTCGCTGGGGGACAAAGTCCAGAGGGTGGACGCGAAGGTTTCCAAGGAGACCAAGGCCCGGCAGACCGACGAGATGCTCACGGTTGAGCTGACCGTCCTGGGCAGGGGCCCCGTGATTCGTGCCGAAGCCAGCGCCGCAGATAAATTCGCCGCGTTCGATCTCGCCTACAACAAGCTTCTTGAACGCCTGCGCCGGGCGAAGGACCGCAAGAAGGTCCACCACGGCAGGCACACCCCCAAGTCCGTCACCGAGGCGACGGCAAGCCTTGCACCTGCAAGCACCAGCGAACCCATTTACGAAGAGGCCAATCACTGGCTGGAGCCCAAGGCCGCTCCCGCCGAAAAGTCGCCGTACGAGGTCGAAAACGATATCCCGGCCGGAGACTCGCCCGTGCTGATCCGCCGGAAGGTCTTTCCCGCTTCATCCCTCACGCTCGACGACGCCGTCGACAACATGGAGCTTGTGGGCCACGACTTCTACCTGTTCGTGGACAAGGAGTCCAAGGCGCCCTCTGTCGTATACCGCCGCGACGGGTGGACGTATGGCGTGATCTCGCTCGATCAGACCTGCGAGCCGGGGGCGGCTGCCCTGGACGAGAAGATCATCGCCTACCGTTCCGAGGATGAGCCGGCCACCGCATAGGCTGGTGCTGACCATCCACCGAAGGGACTGACGTGCAGGAAGTGCTGAGCCTCAAGCAGGCCCGGCGGATCGCACTGGCAGCCCAGGGACTGGACAAGGTACGGCCCGCCGGACCCGTGACTGCACGGGCGGTGGGCCGTACCTTTGACCGGCTGCAGCTGGTCCAGATCGACTCCGTCAACGTCCTGTCGCGGAGCCACTACCTGCCGTTCTTTTCCCGTCTCGGGAACTACGACCGCGCCATCCTTGCGCGGATGGCGGGTACCCACCCGCGTCGGATGATGGAGTACTGGGCCCACGAGGCCAGTTTCATCCGTCCCGACCATTTCCAGGACCTGGTCCAGTGGCAGAGCCGGAAATGGGTGGGGGCGCACGCCATGGACCCCGAGCTGCGGAGCGGCGTCGCCGCCCGGGTGCTCGAGGCGCTCGCCGCCGGCCCTCCGATGACCGCCGCCGAACTCACCGCACGGCTGGGGCACGTGGAGGACCGGCAGCTGGACAACTGGGGCTGGAACTGGAACGCCGTGAAGCGCGTCCTGGAACACCTCTTCGAAGCCGGCCTCATTTCGGCCGCGTCCCGCACGGATTCCTTTGAACGGCGCTACACCCTCACCGCGAAAGTCCTGCCCGAACGGCGGGCGGCAGATCCTGACGCCGCGGACGCCGGCCCGGACCCTGCGGCCGCGCTGGTACGGCTCATCGATGCCGCCGCCCGGGCCCACGGCATCGGCACGCTGCGGTGCTTTGCTGATTACTTCCGGACCCCTCTGCGGGCGTCCGCCACCGCCATGGAACACCTCCTCGAAACGGGCAGGCTGCTACCCGTCACGGTGACCGGCTGGAAAACGCCCGTCTACCGGCACACCGAGGCAAAACTCCCCCGTGCGGCCAGCGGCCGCGCGCTGCTGAGCCCCTTCGACTCGCTGGTCTTTGAGCGGCGGCGGCTGGAGCGCCTGTTCGGTTTCCACTTCCGCCTCGAGATTTACACCCCGGAAGACAAACGCCGCTACGGCTACTATGTGCTGCCGTTCCTGCTGCGCGACGGGATCGTGGCCCGGGTTGACCTGAAGGCCGACCGGGCCAACGGCCTCCTGCTGGCAAAGGCTGCCTACGCGGAGCCCGGCGCACCCGCCGACACCGCCGTCGAACTCGCCGCGGAACTGCAGCTCATGGCAGAGTGGTTGGCATTGGACGGCGTTATTGTCTTCCCGAAAGGGGACCTGGCGCAGGCGCTCGCCGACGCCGTCTCCGGGGCGGGAACCGGTGTATCCGCTCAGAGGGAACAGGCGTAACCTGCCCTGTGTCTCTCCCGTAGACTGAACACGCCAGAATTCGGCAGCTTGAGACTGGGAGCAACTTCACGTGGCATCACTTATCGAAAAACTACTCCGCACGGGTGACAAAAAAACCCTGAGGCAACTGCGGAACTATGCCGATTCCATTAATGCCCTTGAAAGCTCCTTCCAGACCTTCACCGACGCCGAACTGCGCGAGGAGACCGACCGTCTCCGCACGCGCCACGGGGACGGCGAGAAGCTCGACGATCTCCTGCCCGAAGCCTTCGCCGCCGTCCGCGAAGCCTCCTCACGCACGCTTGGCATGCGCCACTTCGACGTCCAGCTGATGGGCGGCGCCGCCCTGCACCTGGGCAACATCGCCGAAATGAAGACCGGTGAAGGCAAAACCCTCGTGGCCACGGCACCGGCCTACCTCAACGCCCTCGCCGGCAACGGCGTACATGTCATCACCGTGAACGACTACCTGGCCGAATACCAGTCGGACCTCATGGGCCGGGTGTACCGGTTCCTCGGCCTGAGCAGCGGCTGCATCCTGTCCAACCAGGACCCTGCCCTGCGCCGCGAGCAGTACGCCGCGGACATCACCTACGGCACCAACAACGAATTCGGCTTCGACTACCTGCGCGACAACATGGCCTGGGACAAGTCCGAGCTCGTCCAGCGCGGCCACCACTTCGCCATCGTCGACGAAGTGGACTCCATCCTCATCGATGAGGCACGAACCCCGCTCATCATCTCCGGACCCGCGCAGGGCGACACCAACCGCTGGTACAGCGAGTTCGCCAAGGTCGTCACCCGGCTCAAGCCCGAAGAGGACTACGAGGTCGACGAGAAGAAGCGCACCGTCGGCGTGCTCGAGACCGGCATCGAAAAGGTCGAGGACTACCTCGGCATCCACAATCTCTACGAGTCCGCCAACACACCGCTGATTGGCTTCCTCAACAACGCCATCAAGGCCAAGGAACTCTTCAAACGGGACAAGGACTACGTCATCCTCGACGGCGAGGTACTCATCGTTGACGAGCACACCGGCCGCATCCTCGCGGGCCGGCGCTATAACGAAGGCATGCACCAGGCGATCGAGGCCAAGGAAGGCGTCGAGATCAAGGCCGAGAACCAGACACTCGCCACGGTCACGCTGCAGAACTACTTCCGCATGTACGGCAAGCTCGCCGGCATGACCGGTACCGCCGAGACCGAAGCGGCCGAGTTCATGAGCACCTACAAGCTCGGCGTCGTCGCCATCCCCACCAACCGCGACATGACGAGGATTGACCAGTCGGACCTCGTGTACAAGAACGAGGCCGTCAAGTTCGACGCCGTCGTCAGAGACATCGCCGAACGGCACGCCAAGGGCCAGCCCGTCCTGGTCGGCACCACCAGTGTCGAGAAGAGCGAATACCTCTCCGGGCTGCTGGCCAAAGAAGGCGTCCGGCACGAGGTCCTGAATGCCAAGAACCACGCACGTGAAGCCGCGATTGTCGCCCAGGCCGGGCGCAAGGGCGCCGTGACCGTGGCAACCAACATGGCAGGCCGCGGTACCGACATCATGCTCGGCGGCAACGCCGAGTTCACGTCTGTTGCCGAACTCGCCAAGCGCGGACTGGATCCGGAAGAAAACTCCGAGGAGTACGAGGCGGCCTGGCCCGAAGCCTTCGAAGCGGCCAAGCAGTCGGTCAAGGACGAGCACGAGGAGGTTCTGCTGCTGGGCGGCCTGTACGTGCTCGGTACCGAACGGCACGAATCCCGCCGGATCGACAACCAGCTGCGCGGCCGCTCGGGCCGCCAGGGCGACCCCGGCGAATCCCGGTTCTACCTGTCGCTGACCGACGACCTGATGCGTCTGTTCAACTCCGGCGCGGCCGAGCGCCTGATGAACAGCTCGGTGCCGGACGACGTTGCCCTCGAATCCAAGCTCGTATCACGCGCCATCGCCTCGGCCCAGGGCCAGGTGGAAGGCCGTAATGCCGAGCAGCGCAAGAACGTCCTGAAGTACGACGACGTCCTGAACCGGCAGCGCGAAGCCATCTACGGCGACCGCCGCCGCATCCTCGAAGGCGACGACCTGCACGAAAAAGTCCAGTACTTCCTCGAAGACACCATTAACGCCTTCATCGATGAAGCCACCGCCGAGGGCACCGGCGACGACTGGGACTTCAACCTCCTGTGGTCCAACCTCAAGACCCTCTACCCGGTGAGCGTCACGCCGCGCGACCTCATCGACGAGGCCGGCGGAAAGTCGCGGATCACCGTGGACTTCCTCAGGGAAGAGATCCTCTCCGACGCCCGCCTGGTCTACCAGGCGCGCGAAGAAGCCATCGGCCACGAGAGCATGCGCGAGCTCGAGCGCCGTGTGGTGCTGTCGGTCATCGGCCGCAAATGGCAGGAGCATCTCTATGAGATGGACTATCTGAAGGAAGGCATCGGCCTGCGCGCGATGGCCCAGCGCGATCCACTGGTGGAATACCAGCGGGAAGGCTTCATCATGTTCCAGGCCATGATGGAGGCCATCCGGGAGGAAAGCGTCGGCTTCCTGTTCAACCTTGAGGTCGAGGTGACCCCCGCCGAGGACGTGGTCGTGGCGGACGCCGCGGGCCAGCACACCGAACATCACGAGCCGCAGATCCGGGCCGCCGGGCTGGAGGCGCCCGAAAAGCCGGCCCAGCTTCAGTACACGGCTCCCGGCGAGGACGGTTCGGCCCAGACCCGTGTGGAGGCCAAGGGCTCCGGCCGTTCCGGCAACCCGGCCAAGGCCGCGGCGCAGGACAGCACGCGCCGCGCGAACAAGAAGAAACGGCGCTAGCCAATATGTCCTTGTCGGACGCCCGTTCCGGGCTGAAAATGGTGCCGTGGTCGCCTGTCAACGCCGTGTCTCTATGGTTCTTTCAGGCCGTGCGCTAGCCGGACGCTGGGGATCACGTTGTGGGCCCTTCACTGTTTCTTTGCCGAGAACGAGGACTAGATTCCGTTTTCCCGGTGATCCCCGCGGGCGGCCGCTTTCCAATCAGCGGATGTGTTTGGTGAGGAGATGACGGGGGCCATGCTGGCCGAATCCCAAGATGAGGAACAGATTATTGCCAGGGTCGCTGCCCTGGATATCGGCAAAGCCGAACTCGTGTGTTGTGTCCGGGTCCCCGCGGACGGGAACCCGAAAAAGCGGTTGCAGGAGGTCTCCACACATTCAACGATGACCCGATCCTTGACGGAGCTGGCCAACCATCTGGTGGACTTGCGTATCGAGCGGGTGGTGATGGAGGCGACTTCGGACTACTGGAAGCC